>CAXGYE010000085.1:0-6215 GCA_964013865.1 uncultured Flavobacteriaceae bacterium | reverse complement strand
TGGTGGGCTCTCTTTTTGGCGCAATACCCACCCAACGTTTGGGTCGAAAAAAAACCTTGCTTTGGGTAGGGGTGTTTTATACCGTCTCAGCGCTAGGTTCTGCGTTGGCAAACGATCCGATTAGTTTTGCAGCGTTCCGTTTTATTGGGGGAATAGGCGTTGGAGTTTCAGCCATTGCAGCGCCTGCTTATATTTCTGAAATAGCTCCTGCCAAAAGTCGGGGCCGATTGGTGGGGCTCTATCAGTTTAGTTTGGTGCTGGGAATTTTAATCGCCTTTATTTCAAATTATTTGCTAAGTGATATCGGTGAAAACGCCTGGCGTTGGATGATGGGAGTGGAAGCCATTCCCGCAATTCTCTATACCCTGTTGTGTTTGCGAATTCCAAAAAGTCCAAGATGGCTCATTACTCGGGGGGAACTGGATCAAGCGAGGCAAATTCACAATCGAGTTGACCCAGAGGGTTCTTTTGATCAGTTGGTTCATGAGATGACTCAAACTTCGAAGCAGGACCAAAACGAATCCATTTTTGATAAAAAATACCGTTTCCCGCTGAAGTTGGCCTTTTTGGTTGCCTTTTTCAATCAATTGTCTGGGATCAATGCTTTTTTGTATTACGCCCCTAGAATTTTTGAAGAAGGAGGTCTGGGAGAAAGCACCTCTCTGCTCAGCAGTGTAGGAATTGGAATTACAAATTTGGTTTTTACCATTATTGGGGTTGCTCTAATCGATAAGCAAGGAAGAAGAAATTTAATGTATTACGGCTCTTTTGGATATATTATTTCTCTGAGCTTAGTGGCTTGTGCCTTTTTCTTTGAGTGGGGAGGCCTGTTGATTCCTATTTTTCTTTTCCTTTTCATTGCGGCTCATGCCATTGGTCAGGGAGCCATTATTTGGGTTTATATATCTGAGATATTTCCAAACAACCTTCGCAATTCAGGTCAGGCGTTTGGGGTAAGTGTACATTGGATTTTAGCAGCTATTATTCCCTCTTTTGTCCCCCTTTTATTTTCAAGTATCGGTGCAGGGGTTGTGTTTTCTGTTTTTGCCTTTTTTATGGTGCTACAACTTGTTTTTGTCCATTATATGATGCCCGAAACTCGAGGAATTTCTTTAGAAGAACTAAGTAAAAAATTAATTTCAGAAAATGAAGCGAACTAAACAAAATCCTGTTCTTGCGGAATTGACACCTCACATAATAGTAAAACAAAAAGAGAAGTAAACGAAATTAGGATTGATAAAATGTACATCCCTAAAAATTAAAATAAGGATAGCGTATTTTAAAGTTGAAGAATTAAAAAAAGCAAACTAAATTTAATACTTTAAAGTCAAGTATGAAAATAAGCTTTTACAAGGTAGCGCTGAAGAGGCGCTTTCCGTTAGCCATAAGCCGGGGGATACGTTATAATTCAGAAAATTTATTTATTCGTTACGAAAAAGACGGCTGGGTCGGTTGGGGCGAGGCCGCTCCTGGAAAAACAGAAGGTGCGGATACACCAGAAGCCGTTCAAGAAGCATTGGAAAAATTTATCGCCTCAGAAATAGATGGCGTATCGATTCAGGCGCTATACGATCGGGCAAGAGTGCTGGAAGTTCCCCCCTGTGCCTATGTAGGGTTGGATACCGCGCTTTGGGATTGGACAGCCAAAAAAGCAGGCATGCCTTTGTTTCAAATGCTGGGTTTTCCAAGACCCCATACTCCCACCTCGGTGACTTTAGGAATCAACCCGCCGGAGGTGGTCAAAGAACGAATTCCCCTTCTTTTGGATGGAACCACAGTAAGGTCTTTAAAAATCAAGTTGGGATCACCCGAAGGTATAGAGGCAGACAAAGCCATGTTCCAACAAGTACTTGAAAGCACCCGGAAGTACGATGTAAAAATTCGTGTAGATGCAAACGGAGGCTGGGATGTTGGAGCGGCAAAACAGATGATGCAATGGCTGGCCGACAGAAAAGTAGACTATATTGAACAGCCCTTAAAAGAAGGAGAAGAAGATCGATTAAAAGAACTTTATGAAAACCGACCACTACCTATTTACCTAGATGAGTCTTGTCGATTTTCAGAGAACATCCCCGGTTTTGCCGCTCATGTGGATGGGGTTAATATGAAATTAATGAAGTGTGGCGGAATTACAGAGGCGTTACGGATTATTTCCACGGCACGTGCTCATGGTTTAAAAACCATGATTGGGTGTATGAGTGAATCTTCTGTAGCAATTGCTGCTGCAGCTGCTTTAACGGGTGGGATTGATCATATCGATTTGGACTCTCATTACAACCTGGCTCCCGATCCTTCTCAAGGGGCACCTATGGTGGACGGGGTGACCCTCCCTCTCGGAATTCCCGGACACGGGGCAGAACTAAAAAAAGAATTTTATGTTAGATCCTAAGTTAAAAGTTGCCGTCTACATGGAAGACCATATCGATAGTGATTATGGTAAAATGGGTATGGGTGTGGTGCGCTATTTAAAAAACCCTATAGTTGGGGTAGTAGATAAAACGTATGCAGGCCAATCCATGCGAGATTTCATGAACCTTCAAAGAGAAGTTCCTATTTTAAAAAACCTCGAAGCCGCTATCGAGCAGGGTGCTGAAGTTTTAATTTTGGGCATCGCCCCTTCTGGCGGGAGAATCCCAGAGTCGTGGAATTCAATTATTGTAGAAGCGCTTGAAGCAGGCTTGAGCATTGTAAACGGTCTTCACGACTTGTTAGCGCCTAGATGGGGAACTCAAATAAAAAATCCAGAAACTCAATGGATTTGGGATGTTCGAGTTCCTCAATTTATCCCTGCTATTGCTACAGGAAAAGCAGCCTCATTGACAAATAAACGCGTCCTCTTTATCGGTACCGATATGGCGGTAGGAAAGATGACTTCAGGCTTAGAATTATACGATGATCTTTTGAAACGAGAAGTAAATGTAGGTTTTATTGCTACGGGTCAAATAGGAATTACTCTTATGGGGAAAGGGATTCCTTTGGATGCCTATAAATTAGATCATGCTTGTGGTGCGGTAGAGCAAATTGTAATGGAAGCAGCTGAAAATGAAATCGTAATTGTAGAAGGTCAGGGATCTTTATTACATCCAGGGAGTTCTGCAACCCTTCCTCTGATGCGCGGAAGTTGTGCTACCCACTTGGTCTTATGTATTCGTGCAGATAAGAAAACCTTGCGAAGCCCAGAGCATATTGCTGTTCCAGACCTGAATGAATTTATCGCGCTAAACGAAGCGCTCGCGACAGTAGTGGGGACTTATCCGCAGGCAAAAGTAATCGGGATATGTGCCAACACCAGTACATTGCCCGAAGCGCAAGCCCAACAGTTTATCAGTGACCTTAGTGAGAAGACGGGGATTGAAGTAACAGATCCAGTTCGCTTTGGAGTAACAGGTATTTCAGAACTTCTTTTAAAAGATTAATACATTTTTTCGCGGCTCACTTGCTGGTGTAATGGCAATCCTTTTTCAAGGCGATCAAAACAGTCCAACACTTGGTAGGTGCTCTCTTTGGGATAGGTCAAACTAGCAATATGAGGAGTGATTTTTACCTTGGGGTGTGCCCACAGCGGACTTGATTTAGGAAGCGGTTCTTCTTCAAAAACATCTAAGAATGCACCCGAAAGGAGTCCCGTATTTAAGGCTTTTACGATATCTTTTTCAACTTGAACAGCTCCCCTGGAAACATTGATGAGGTAGGTAGGTTCTTTAAACTTTTCAAAGAGTTGATAATTCAACAAGCCATGTGTTTTTGGGGTGTAGGGAATGGTACATACCAGGACATTGATTTGGCTGATAAAGTCCTCAAACTGATCCCCAGAGTAGGAGGGAAAAGCGGTTTCTTTAGGCGAATTAGAATATCCTATTACAGGAAAACCCAAATGATGAATTTTATTGGCAGCATCCCTACCCAAATGCCCGATTCCCAATACGCCTACCTTAACAGAGCGTTCTATAAACTCAAATTGCGCCCAGTGTTTGTTTTGTTGTGCGGCTTGAAACTCATACCATGAGCGGTGGTGATTTAAAAGCGCCATAAGGATGTAATTGCTCATGGAGAAGGCCATTTGTGGATCCACAACTCGGCAAACCGGAATGTGCTTTGGAATGGTTTCATCGGAGAGTACATGATCCACTCCTGCACCCATAGAAAAGATTAGTTTTAAATTTTTAAAGCGAGTCAGCGCCCCTTTGGGTTGCTTCCAAACCATGACGCAAACCACATCCTCGGGATGTTCTGTTTCCAAACCAATCAACAGCGGAATATGGGGAGCAATTCGTTCAAAATTCTCCTTCCATTTTTGTGTGGGTACTGGGGGAGCGATGATCGCAAAACGCATGAGTAAAAGTTTAATATATCCGAATTAAAGATAGACTAAATTTGTATTTTTGTACAAAACACTTTCTTATGAATGTTTTAAATGCTTTTCAAAGAATGCTATTGTTTTTTTTCATGATTTCTTTACTATCCTGCACCAAAGACGCAGACGAGGAAACCTTGTCCACCTTAAATACAAAAGAGCAAATCGCAGAGCAAATTTTAATTAAGACCAATGCAATACGAAGAGCAAATGGATTGACAGATTTGACTCAAAATGATGAGATGGATCAACTGGCAGTGTTGCACAGTGAGAATATGATAACATTCAATTTTTTTGATCACGTAGATCATGAAAACAAATCCCCTTCAGACCGAGCAGACGATCTAAACTTTGGATGGTCACGCATTGCAGAAAATATTGGACAGGTTCCTTGGTTTGAAAATGTCAACGGCTGTGGAGATACGCGTTCTGTGGAGGCCATTTCGGATTGTGTTGTAGAAGGGTGGAGAAACTCACCGGGACATTATGCGAATATGATTGGCAATTTTGAAGAGTTGGGTGTGGGCGTAGCCTTTACAAAAGACAGTATTGCTTATTTCACCCAAGTGTTTCGAACCCCTTAGTTTATTTACAATGATAATCCGCGGCGCGGGTTGCAATTTGGTTATTGGGTTTTACGTTCACCTTGTAGCCCAGTGAGTTAGCCCAGCCTTTTGCTGCAGAAATTAACTTGTGAGACTGAAAGCTTTCGTCTCCATTATAGTCCATGTCAATTTGAACTTTGAGCGGTATTTTTTGGGTCAACCATTCCGCCAGATCGATACTGAATTCCGCTTCTTTCCAAAGGCGGGTCCACATGTCTCGGATAATCTTCGTGTTGCTTTTACTAAAAATATAATGTACTCCCCTAGTACCCAACCGGTAGGCGATTACAGTGGTATAGCGGGTTTCTTTGTTGATGTTTTGAGAATCGGTACCAATATGAATTTCCGCATAAGGATAGTTTTTAATTACCTCCAGGGTATGGTTTACAGGATCAATACGATCCCCCTTGATGTTTTTAAATAGCAGCATTATCTCAGTTCCAAATTTAAAAATACTATTTTGGCTTTAACGATTAATTTCATTTTTATGACTGTTCTTTTTTTCAATCTGTGTAATACGGCAATTTTGATTGCCTGGGCAGCGATTCTTTTTTTCCCAAAAAGCACCGTTTCAAAACCCTTGATTTCGTTTCCGTGGATTCCCTTGGGGATTAGCTTCTTTTACTCCTATTTTATTATCGTATCCGGAGGACTAGCAGAAGCCGACTTTTCCAGTTTAGAAGGGATTTTGGTTTTATTTCAAAACGCCACACCAGAATCAGCAGCTGCAGGCTGGTTGCATTATTTGGCTTTTGACTTTTGGGTGGGGACTTGGATGGTTCGACACAGCCAAAGGAATCAAATTAAGCACTTGTTTATTGTCTTGCCTTTGTTGTGTACTTTTATGTTGGGACCCGTGGGGATTATGGTATACAGCCTGATTTATTTTGGCACTAAAAAATTTAGGAAGGCCAGTTGAAGTGAATGTTTTGATTCAGATCAGGATGGAGTGAGTACGCCACAGGACAAGTAAGTGCAGCGCGTTCAAGTAGGTTTTGCGTTTTGGGGTCAAAACTTTTTGAAAAAGAAACCTCCACTTGAATTTCAGCAATCCTCCGAGGGTTGCTTGCCATAACTTTGGTTACGGCTGCGGAAGTCCCTTTGAGATCAACACCGAGATCCTGTGCTTTGATTCCCATTAGGGTTAGTAAACATGATGCCAAAGCAGTGGCAACAGTGTCTGTAGGAGAAAAAGCTTCGCCTTTCCCTTGGTTGTCCAGGGGAGCATCGGTAATAAAAGAATTTTTTGAAGCCAT
>CAXGYE010000084.1:0-6255 GCA_964013865.1 uncultured Flavobacteriaceae bacterium | reverse complement strand
AGTAGGCTTGCAGTTAGATACTGGAAAAAGAAATTTTAAAGGCGTGATTCTCTCCAACTTGAGTGGAAATCACCTAGATGAATTGGAAGGAGAAATTAAAATCTCCTCTGCCTCAATTGAAAACGAGCAACAAATAGTGGTTTTAAATCCGATCTCCATTCGTCAGGAGTTGCGAGGAAATCAAACCCTGCTTAGAATAGAAAATAGCGATTGTATTGCTGGGGAAGCCAGAGGACAGTTTAAAACTTCTAAGCTTAACGCTTTATTGCAACATACATTTCATCAAGTCTATCCTTTTCTCCCCGACAAAGAAATAGTCCAAGGTCAAGAGGCTTCTTTTAAATTAAAAATTTATAAAAAACTCTTAGATGCACTGTATCCGAGCTTTTCCATTTCAGAAAACATTGATCTAAATGGGAAAATTGATTCTGCAGAAGGGCGTAGTCAATTTGTATTAGATGCACCACTACTGCGCTTTAACGATATCCAATTTCGGCAACTTCATTTTCAAGTTGATACAAAAAATCCAATTTACAATACGTTTTTGAGTGTCGCACAAGTTTCACACCAATACTACAAGGGAAAGGACTTTAATTTGATCAGTACCCAACTCAGAGATACACTTTTTTTCCGTTCTGAATTTGAGGGCGCTTCTCCAAATAAAAGTCCTTATGAAGTGAATTTTTACCACACCAGAGAATCAAATGGAACTTCGCATTTTGGTGTAAAAAAGTCTGTTGTTCCCCTAGGGAGTGATACGTGGACGATCAATCCTGAGAATAGTAACAAACAAAAATTGAGTTATTTTCCTGGCAATAAACAAACCCGATTGAGCGCACTCAAAGCGAATTCTAAAGACCAATCGATTGCTTTATCGGGAACCTATTTGAATGCAGCTACCTATGACCTGAAACTTGTTGTAGATGATCTTATTCTCGAAAATAGCATCCCTTCACCGCCTACTTTTACTTTAGCAGGAAAAGGAAATTTGGAATTCAATATGGTGCGCTCTAGTGAGAAGAATAATTTAGAACTCAATACAACAATCAGTGCTCTTAATATTAATGGAGAAGACTTGGGCAACCTTGCTCTTTCAGCAAAGGGGAATACGAAACTCAATACCTATTATGCAAATTTAGAGTTAATACAATCAAGTCAAAAAAATTTCGTGATTAAAGGACTCTGGCAGGGACTCAAAGAACCCAGTTTGAATTTCAATTTGAATTTTAATGATTTAGACCTTGCCTTTCTTTCCCCATTAGGAAAAAAAGCATTGAATGAAATACGTGGTAAAGTAGGAGGGGACGTAACACTTTGGGGTCCTTTAAAGGAATTAAGACATGAAGGGGAGTTGAATTGGACGGATGGAGGTTTTAGAGTGCCGTTTCTCAATTTGGATTATGAAATTGAATCGACAAAAGTCAGTTTAAGCAATCAAAATTTTAATTTTAAAGCAGCAATACTCAACGACACCAGTCAAGGAACTTCAGCAGTACTTAACGGTAGTTTATCACACACTAATTTTTCAAATTGGGCAACAGATCTCGAAATTAGTTCCGATCGAATGTTGCTGCTCAATACGGAACAAAAGCCAGAAGCCTTGTTTTTTGGTGAAGGATTTCTCGATGGTACGGTACGGCTTCAGGGACCGACAAAGGGATTACGAATTTCCCTACAAGGGGAAACGGAACAGGGGACTTCCATCAAAATTCCTTGGTCAGAAAACTATGGATTATCGGACACTTCCTTTGTCCGTTTTGTCAATAAATACGCAAAAAATGGAAATAGAAAAGAAACCCTTCCAAAGCGTATTGAAGAGGTCAAGGGATTAGAATTGGATTTTGAGTTGGACGTAAACAACGAGGCCACGGTAGAAATTGTAATCGATCAACAAACGGGGAGTTTCCTCAGTGGAAGAGGGGCAGGAAATTTGTTTATGGAAGTCAACACACTAGGAAAGTTTAATATGTGGGGTGATTTTATCACCTATGATGGGATTTATAATTTTAAAAATTTGGGTGTGATCGATAAAAAGTTTGATTTAAAACCAGGTGGAACAATAGTTTGGGAAGGGAATCCTCTAGAGGCTCAAATGAATTTGGAAGCAGTCTATGATGTGCCAGGAGGAGCCAATCCTGCACTATTACTGGACAATCCAAATTTTAACAAAAAAATCCCAACCGAGGTACTCATTCGCCTGCAAGGAAACCTCTTAAAACCCGATGATCCCATTTTTGAAATTGGATTCCCAAACACTAGTGGGACTGTGGCTTCAGAAATTAATTACCGACTAGCTGATCCACAACGAAGTCAATTGCAAGCGATTTCCTTGCTATCTCAAGGGATTTTTATAAATGAAGTGAGTGTCTCCATGCAAGGGATAACCAACAATTTATACCAAAAAGCTTCTGATATTGTCAGTAACTTGATTAGTGAGGAAAACGATAAACTGAAAGTGGGGATCGATTATTTGCAAGGGGATAAAAGTGCGCTCTTGGACATTGCAACTGAGGATCGTTTAGGTTTTACGCTCTCTACCCAAATTAGTGATAAAATTTTATTAAATGGCAAAATAGGGGTTCCAGTGGGTGGGGTAGAACAAACCCTAATTGTAGGAAATGTTCAAATTGATTTTATCTTGAATGAAGAGGGCTCTTTACGCGCCAAAGTGTTCAATAAGGAAAATGAATTTAGATATATTGGTGATGAATTGGGCTATACGCAGGGAGTGGGACTCTCTTATGATGTGGATTTCAACACCTTTAAAGAGTTAATTCAAAAAATAACTTCCCAAAAAACAATCGATTTAGAACTTTTAAATGCAGCCCAACAGAGAGAAGAAAACAGCCTAATTAAGTTTGTCAAAAAAACAGATTTATGACACTATTGAGGAATTTTGTAAAATTTCAATGCTTGTTGGTATACTGTGGATTTAATATTTAAATTTGCAGCGAAATCAGATTAATGAGTACACCAATTAAGCGTATCGGAGTCCTAACTTCTGGAGGAGATGCTCCCGGGATGAATGCTGCAGTTCGAGCTGTAGTCCGAACCGCTGCTTTTTATGAGTTGGATTGTATTGCCATTTACAGAGGCTATCAAGGTCTTATAGACGACCATACCGAGAACATGAATCCGAGAAGTGTCAACAACATCATTAACAAAGGAGGCACGGTGCTTAAATCCGCCCGTTGTCTTGAGTTTCGAACTCCAGAAGGCAGAAAAAAAGCTTTTGGTGTCATTCAAAAGCACAACATAGACGCCCTAGTAGTCATTGGTGGAGATGGTTCCTTTACGGGAGCTATGATTTTCCAAAAAGAATATGGTATTCCAGTAATTGGAATTCCAGGTACGATTGACAATGATATTTTTGGAACCACACATACCATAGGTTATGACACAGCATTAAATACGGTAATAGACGCGATAGACAAAATTCGCGATACGGCCATTTCCCATAATCGACTCTTTTTTGTTGAGGTAATGGGAAGAGATGCCGGTCACATTGCTTTAAATACAGGAGTAGGAGCAGGAGCCGAAGAAATCCTGATCCCAGAAGAAAATATGGGGTTAGATCGATTATTGGACTCTTTGAATCGAAGTGAAAAATCAGGGAAGTCTTCCAGTATCGTTGTGATTGCTGAAGGTGACAAAACTGGAAAAAATGTTTTTGAGATTGCAGAATATGTAGAAAAAAACATGCCGCACTACGAAGTACGAGTTTCGGTTTTAGGACATATGCAACGTGGAGGAAGCCCCAGTTGTTTTGACCGAGTACTTGCTTCCCGAATGGGTGTAGAAGCCGTAGAATCTCTCAGAGCAGGAAAATCCAATGTAATGGTGGGGCTCAAAGAAGATCAAATGATTTTGACCCCCTTAAGCAAAGCGATCAAAGGAAAATCAGAAATTAATGAAAACCTAATCAGAGTATCGGATATACTCTCTCTATAAATCAATTAAAAATAATCATTATAAACATGGCAATTAGAATAGGAATTAACGGATTTGGAAGAATAGGAAGACTTGTTTTTCGATCAGCAATGAAACAAAATGAGGTTACCATCGTGGGAATCAACGATTTGTTAGATGTAAATCATTTGGCATATCTTTTAAAGTATGATTCCGTTCATGGAAAATACGACGGTACCGTGGAGGTAGAGGGAAACAATTTAGTAGTGGACGGACAAACAATTAGAATTACTGCTGAGCGCGATCCTGCTGCAATCGGTTGGGGAACAGTAGATACTGATGTTGTTGCCGAATGTACTGGAATTTTTACCACTTTAGAAAAAGCACAACTTCATGTTGATGGGGGAGCAAAAAAAGTGGTCATTTCAGCTCCATCGGCTGATGCACCTATGTTTGTAATGGGGGTAAATCACAACGAAGCCACTTCAGATCAAACCATCGTTTCCAATGCGTCCTGTACCACAAATTGTTTGGCACCCATTGCGAAAGTACTCAACGATAATTTTGGGATTCAAGAAGGTTTGATGACCACTGTCCACGCGACTACAGCAACTCAATTTACTGTAGACGGTCCTTCTAAAAAAGATTTTAGAGGTGGAAGAAGTTCATTAGTCAACATCATGCCGGCTTCTACTGGAGCTGCCAAAGCAGTAACCAAAGTGATTCCCGCATTAGTAGGAAAATTAACCGGAATGGCTTTTCGGGTTCCTACGGCCAACGTCTCTGTGGTTGATTTGACTGTAAAGCTCGAAAAAGACACTTCTTATGAAGAGATCAAAAATGTAATGCGTACGCATTCCGAATCGGATTTAAAAAACATATTGGGCTATACTGAAGAACTTGTGGTTTCTCAAGATTTTGTTGGTGATGTACGCACTTCTATATTTGATGCTGGTGCAGGGATGGAATTAAATTCTAAATTCTTTAAAATTATCTCTTGGTACGATAACGAGTGTGGTTATTCCAACAAACTCATTGACCTTGCCAAACACATAAACCAACTCTAATCTTTTTTAAATGATTTTAGTTGTAGATAGTGGATCGACTAAAACAGATTGGATTGCCGTTGATACCAGGGGTAAAATCTTGTTTTCTACACAAACATTAGGACTCAATCCACAAGTGCTTTCCAGTGCTATTCTCAAAGAACGTATTATCAATAACTTTGATCTCTATCAAAATAGAAAACAAGTCACACACCTTTATTTTTATGGAGCTGGTTGTGGAGTGGAAACACCTCAATTGAGAATCCGAAAAGTTTTTGATGAGATTTTCACAGAGGCTGAAAAAATAATTAAAGAAGACACTTATGCAGCTGTATACGCCGCTTCTAAACCCAATGAAAAATCTATAGTCTGTATCTTGGGAACAGGGTCCAACTGTACCTATTTTGACGGAAAGGAGATTGACCAGCGCATCACCTCTTTGGGTTATATATTGATGGACGAGGCAAGCGGCAATTTTTTTGGAAAGCAGTTGATACGAAGTTATTATTTCAATACGATGCCTAAGTTATTAAAGGATGAATTTGAAAAAGAATATGACTTGAGGCCTGATACGGTTAAAGAAAATATTTACCGAAGGGAAAATCCCAATACCTACCTCGCCACCTTTTCCAAATTTTTGATTAAAAACAAGAATAACGAACTTTTTCAAAAAATTATCAAAGCAGGTTTAGAACGGTTTATCAACCACCAGATTTTACAATTCGACAATGCCCAACAAGTTCCCATTCATTTTATTGGTTCCATTTCTTTTTTCTTAAAAGAAGAAATCAAGCAAGCATTAGAAGAAAAAGGACTGACAATGGGACGCATTGTTCAACGCCCTATTGATGAATTAGTAGAATATCACATTCATCTTTTGAAATAAAACAACAATTGATTATTTCACGGCAATCATAGAAATTTCAACACGGACGGATTTAGGTAGGGTTTTTACGGCTACAGTTTCTCTAGCGGGAGCCGTATCATTATCAAAATAAGCTCCGTATACTTGATTGATCTCTCCAAAATTGTTCATATCATCTAGAAAAATGGAACTTTTTACCACGTGATCAAAGTTCATATCTGCAGCTTCTAAAATTGCTTGAAGGTGTTCCATTACCAATTGCGCTTCTTCTTTGATGGTCCCACTAAAGAGCTCCATGGTGGCAGGGTTTAAGGGAATTTGTCCAGAAACATAAAGTGTATTACCTACTTTAACCGCCTGGTTGTAGGGCCCTATGGGTGCTGGGGCATTAAGTGTGGTTATGATTTCTTTTTTCACTTTAAAAGATTTATTTAA
>CAXGYE010000083.1:0-6258 GCA_964013865.1 uncultured Flavobacteriaceae bacterium | reverse complement strand
TTTGGCAGCTTTGTAAAAGATTAACCATTGAAGTACTTAATGTGAAAGCTCCAATCCCTGTTCCTATATTTTTTAATGCTTTTCTTCTATCCATTTCTATTTGCTATTAAAGGTTCATTTTTTTCAATTCTTCTACAGCGTGGTTGGCAGCACGAGCACTTAACGCCATATAAGTCAGCGAAGGGTTTACGTTACTGGCAGAGGTCATTCCTGATCCGTCCGTCACGAAAACATTGGGTACGTCGTGAATTTGGCTGTGCTTATTCAGTACAGAAGTTTTAGGGTCACGACCCATCCGTGCGGTTCCCATTTCGTGAATTCCAAGGCCTAGTGCATAATCGCCGTCGTATCCTCTTACGTTTTTAAAGCCTGCGTTTTCAAGCATTTCAACAGCTTGTTGTTGCATATCTTTACGCATATTGAGTTCGTTTTCTTTTATCGATGCATCAAAGGTTACTGTTGGTAAGCCCCACTTGTCCAGCTTGTCGTAGTTCAGGGTCATTCGGTTGTCTTCATAGGGAAGTACTTCTCCAAAACCACCTAAACCAATACTCCAACTTCCTGGTTTGAGCACTTCTTCTTTAAACTGAGCTCCATAGCCCATTTCAGCAACTTTGGAAGTCCAACTGCTTCGCGAACCTCCTCCTTGATATCCGTACCCTCGCACGTAATCCTTTCGGTCGGTGTCTCCTCCGATGTTTCTAAATCGTGGAATATAGATTCCATTATTTCTTCGTCCAAAAAAATACTTGTCTTGGAAATCGTCTGTACTCGCAGACGCTCCTACCCCTAGATGGTGGTCCATGATGTTTCTGCCCAACTGGTCCGAAGCATTCCCCATTCCGTTTGGAAAAGCTTCCGACTTCGACTGCATTAAAATTGAGGTAGACGGCACCGAAGAAGCACATAGGAAAATTACTTTTGCATTAAATTCATAAACCTCTTGAGTTTCTGTGTCTATTACCCGTACTCCGGTAGCTCGCTTTTTATCTGCATCGTAAATTACTTCACTTACAGTGGAATGCGGTCGCAGCGTCATGTTTCCTGTTTTTTCGGCTGCAGGAAGTGTTGAAGAATTACTACTAAAATAGGCTCCAAAGGGACAACCTCTCATACATCTTGATCTGTACTGACAGCTCATTCTTCCCAGTCCAGGTTTAGTACCTTCCGTAATAATGGCTGTTCTACCGATGGTCAACAGACGGTCTTTGTAGTTTTTACTAATGGAATCTTGCAAATGATCTTCCACACAGTTGAGGTCCATGGGTTTTAAGTAATTCCCGTCGGGGAACTGAGGAAGTCCTACGTTTTGACCACTTACCCCAATATATCCCTCTACATAGTCGTACCAGGGGGCTAGGTCTTTATAACGAATCGGCCAATCCACCGCAATCCCGTCTTTGAGATTGGCTTCAAAATCAAAATCGGTAAGACGGTAGGACTGTCTGCCCCAAGTGAGGGACCTTCCTCCTACATGATATCCACGCATCCAGTCAAAACGTTTCGTTTCGTTATAAGGATGTTCCAAGTCATTGACAAAAAAATGCTTTCTTGATTCTGTTGTGGTGTAGCCGGTTCTACTTTGTTTTCCTTGAACTTTTTTGGTTTCATTGGTAATGACATCCCCAGTTTTATAATCCCAAGGATCGTCATTGATAGTGGGGTAATCTTCGATGTGCTTTACCATTCGCCCGCGTTCCAAGACCAGGGTTTTCAATCCTTTTTCACAAAGCTCTTTTGCTGCCCATCCGCCGCTTACTCCTGTTCCAACAACGATTGCATCATATTGTGTTTCCATCTAAATTTTTGTTTGATTTTTTGAAATGAGACGCTCAAATATAGAGATTTTATTCTTCGTTATTTGATTATTTGACTAAATTTAGAAACGTTTTTACAAAACTTCTAATCGAAATCAGCATTATGAAATCCAATTTTATTACCCAAATCATTACAATTACCCTAAGCCTAACTTTATTATCAGGTACCCTTTCCTGTAAAAGTTCTACAAACAAGAAAACTCCCGCTGACCCTGCCCCAGAATTATTTTTTGACCTCTCGCTGGCTCAATGGTCCCTTCATAAAACAATTCGCTCGGGAACTATGTCTCCCTACGATTTTGCAAAAGTTGCAAGTGAATTCGGCTTTAAAGGATTGGAATATGTCAACGGATTGTATCCTGATGTCATGAATAGTGAAAACAAAACTACTGCGTTACAAGCTTTCGTTGAGAAGAACAAGGCATTGGCAAAACAATACAATGTAAAAAATGTCCTTATTATGATTGATGATGAAGGGGATTTGTCCAGTTCTGAGGAACAAGAGCGTATGAGTGCTATAGAAAATCACAAGCTTTGGATTGATGCAGCACACCAAATGGGTTGTACCGCCGTGCGCTTAAATCTTCACGGAGAAAAAGAAGAAGCGAAATGGATCAAAAATTCAATCGAAAGCCTAAGCGCACTTTCGGAATATGCAGCGCCGTTCAACATCAATGTTATTGTGGAAAACCATGGTGGAAAATCGTCAAATGCCAATCTCTTGATGCAAGTAATTAATCAGGTTAACTTCAGCAACTGTGGGACCCTCCCTGATTTTGGAAATTTTTGCATGAGTGAAAATTGGGGATCGCTGAAAGACAACAAATGCGACGACCCCTATGACCCATATCTAGGAGTGTCGGAAATGCTCCCAAAAGCTTTTGGGATGAGTGCAAAATCTTATGAATTTAATGCGAATGGTGACGAAACCATTTTAGATTATTACAAATTGCTTTCTATTGTAAAAAAAGGAGGCTACGACGGATTTATTGGAGTCGAGTACGAAGGGGAGGTACTCTCTGAGAAAGAAGGCATTTTAGCAACAAAACGTCTCCTTGAGAAAGTTGCTGCTACGCTGTAACGATGAAGTTCCAAAAGCGTTTTCAACTTTCCTTTTTATTTTTTCTTGAATTTTTTATTTGGGGAGGCTGGTTTGTGACCATGGGAACTTTTCTCTCCCAAGAATTTAACGCAAGCGGAAGCCAACTAGCACAAGCTTACGAAACGCAGTCCATTGGAGCCATCATTGCACCCTTCGTTATCGGGTTGATTGCCGACCGCTATTTTGCGGCTCAAAAAATTTTAGGAATCCTGCATCTCATTGGTGCTGCCTTACTCTTTACAGTGAGTAAGGCGGAGAGTTTCGCAAGTTTTTATCCCTACATTTTTATTTATATGCTATTGTATATGCCCACTTTGGCTTTGGCTAACGCTGTTGCATTCAATCAGATGAAAGACCCCTCCAAGGAATTTGCTTCCATCAGAGTGTTGGGGAGTGTCGGCTGGATTGTAGCCGGTGTTACCATTGGAACCCTGGCGTGGGAAGGAGCACAAACCTTGAAATATACTTTTTATATGGCTTCAGGAGCTTCCGCTTTTTTGGGAATTTACAGTTTCTTTCTGCCGAATACGCCCCCTAGATTGGGTTCCGATAAAAAACCTTCCCTTCGAGAAATTTTGGGTCTTGACGCCTTGGCTATGCTCAAAGACCGAGGGTTTTTATTTTTCTTTATCGCTTCCATATTAATTTGTATCCCTCTGGCATTTTACTACCAACACGCAAACCAGTTTTTAAATGAAGTGGGGATGCAAGCAGCGGCTTCAAAAATGATTTTAGGTCAAATCTCTGAAGTCCTTTTTTTATTGCTTCTTCCGCTTTTCATCAAGCGCTATGGCATTAAAAATGCGCTTATTGTAGGTATTCTCGCTTGGGGAGTTCGCTATCTTTTGTTTGCCTTTGGCGATACGGGAGCCCAAACCTGGATGTTACTTTTTGGAATCCTACTACACGGTATCTGCTACGACTTCTTTTTTGTTTCCGGACAAATTTACACTGACTTTAAAGCTGGAGAAACTTATAAAAGTACGGCTCAGGGGTTGATTACCTTGGCAACTTACGGAGTGGGAATGCTTATCGGATTTCGCTTTGCAGGATGGCTTACGGATCAGTATGTTACAGACACAGGACATTTATGGAAGGAAATCTGGGTACAACCCGCAATTTTTTCTTTTATTGTATTAACCTTATTTTTAATCTTTTTTAAGAACGAAACCATTAAATTTAAAGCATTATGAGCAAAATCAGACTAGGTGTATTGGGAGGCGGTGGCGATTCCTTAATTGGAGTTTTGCATCGTGTGGCCTCTCATATGTTCGACCGCTACGAAATCACCGGAGGCGTATTCAATCCCAACTACGAGGACAATGTCAAATTTGCCAATCACATAGGAGTCAATACCGACCGAGTATATGTAGATTTTGATACTTTTGTGGCAGAAGAAATAAAATTACCCAAAGAGGAACGCATCGAAGTTGTTTCGGTTCTCACACCCAATTTTTTACACTTTCCGATGGCAAAAAAACTGTTAGAAAATGGATTTCATGTCATTTGTGAAAAACCGTTGACCACCAGTTATGCCGAGGCTTTGGAATTAGAAGCACTTCAAAAAAAGCACAACGCCATTTTTGCGGTCACCTACACCTATACGGGCTATCCCATGGTGCGCCACATGAAGCATCAAATCGCTGCTGGGGAGCTGGGTGAGATCCAAAAAATTGATGTTCAATACTACCAAGGATGGATCAACCCTGTGATTCACGATCCTGAAGTTCGAAAAACAGTTTGGCGTTTGGATCCTAAAAAAGCAGGGATTAGCTCTTGTATCGGTGATATTGGAACTCATGCCTTTCAAATGACAGAATACCTCACTGGAATGGAAGTCAAGTCCGTCCTTTCCGATCTCAATATGCTCTACGAAGACAACCCACTGGATTTAGACGGAACCGTTCTGATTCGTTTTTCAAATACCGTAAAAGGAGTCATCCGAGCAAGCCAAATCGCTACCGGAGAAGAAAATGGACTTACGGTGGCGGTGTACGGTCAAAAAGGGGCCTTTAAATGGGAACAAGAAAATCCAAACGTGTTGTACCACATCAAAGACGATGAACCGAAAAGAATCATCAAACCTGGACATGCCTATGTCTCTGACGTAGCTGCAGACGGCACAAAACTTCCCGGCGGTCATCCCGAAGGAATCTTTGATGCCATGGGGAATATTTACAAAGGAGTCGCCAAAGCCTTGCGAGGGGAAACCGCATTTGATGGAGAATACCCCACCATGAACGATGGTGTACGAGGCATGCTCTTTATTGAAAAAGTTGTAGAATCAAATAAAAAAGGAAACGTATGGCTCAGCCTGGAAAAGCAATGAAAACTGTAAAAGGACCGGGAATTTTTCTCGCTCAATTTGTTGATAGTAAAGCTCCGTTTAACAGCTTGGACGGCATGTGCAAATGGGCTGCGGACCTTGGATATAAAGGGATCCAAATCCCAACCTGGGAATCTTTCCTAATCGATCTGGACAAAGCCGCAGAAAGCCAAACCTACTGTGACGAACTCAAAGGGAAAATCAATTCCTACGGTTTGGAAATCACTGAACTTTCTACCCACCTTCAGGGGCAACTCGTAGCGGTACATCCCGCTTATGATTTGATGTTTGACAACTTTGCTCCTGACGCATTAAAGAACAATCCCAAGGCACGAACGGAGTGGGCAATAGAAACGATGAAAAAAGCAGCAAAGGCCAGTAAGCATTTGGGTCTAAAAACGCATGCTACTTTTTCAGGTGCCCTACTCTGGCACACCTGGCATCCTTGGCCACAACGTCCCGATGGTCTAGTAGAACTCGGCTTTTCTGAACTCGCCAAACGTTGGAAACCCATCCTAGATGTATATGATGAAAACGGAGTAGATGTATGCTACGAAATTCATCCCGGAGAGGACTTGCATGATGGTGTAACTTTTGAACGTTTCTTAGAAGCAACAAACAATCATAAACGCGTCAACATACTTTATGACCCCAGCCATTTTGTACTACAACAACTGGACTACATTGAATATATCGATCACTACCACGAATTTATCAAATCGTTTCATGTCAAAGATTCTGAATTTAAACCCAATGGGAAAAAAGGAGCTTTTGGAGGTTATGGGGATTGGATAGACCGGGCCGGACGTTATCGTTCTCCTGGAGACGGGCAAATCGACTTTAAAACCATCTTTACCAAACTGACCGAATACAGCTGTGACGTATGGGCGGTAATGGAATGGGAATGCTGTATTAAAAGTCCTGAGCAAGGGGCAAGAGAAGGCGCTCCCTTTATCCAAAACCACATCATAGAAGCCACCCAAAAAACCTTTGATGACTTTGCAGGGGGAGAC
>CAXGYE010000082.1:0-6302 GCA_964013865.1 uncultured Flavobacteriaceae bacterium | reverse complement strand
TGAGAACAAACATACTGACAAGTTGTAGACTACTACTGTTCATTAGGGCTGCTCTTTTTTTAATTCCTTGATCTCTTTTTGATCTAAATTTTCGATTACATACACATAATATATTTGTGAAGGGTCTTCAAAAAGTTCAGTTTTAATGGAGTAATAACCACTTTGAACGTCGCGTTTAAATTCAGAAATTTTCCCAAGAGGGATACCTAAAGGAAAGTAGGAGGACATTCCTCCAGTGATCACTGTATCACCTTTTTCTAGCTTAGCGTTCATAACAACGTCTTCTACTTGAAAAGCAATTGGATTTTTACCTTCCCAAGAAAGGGTTCCAAATGCCGCACTTTTTTTTAGACGTACATTTATTTTTAAATCTTGATTCAAAATGGAAATGACACTGGCGTAGTGGTCAGAGACAGACTTTACAATACCAATAATTCCGCGATCTGTGATTACAGCCATTTCTTCATTAATTCCATCCTTAGCCCCTTTGTCAATGATGAGAAAATTTTGTTGATTTAAAAAACTATTTTTTATGATGTGGGCAGTTTTGACCTGAAAGGGAAAGCGTCTAGTGACTTGCAGTGCACTTGGGTAAAGGGGGATGCCTTTAAATTTTAATTCTAATTCTTTGAGCGCTTGATTCTCTTCAAGGAGCTTTTCATTGATTTTTTTGAGCTGAAAATAACTACTTATTTGGTGGCTTACCTTGTAAAGGTTTTGCGAAACATACAAGCTGTATTTTCCTAATTGACTTTGGTGAAAGCTACTCTTATTGTTTAAAAAAATCAAGGAAAGCCCTAAGAGTAAAAGGTAGAGAATGGGATTTCTAAACTGTACGAGCGCATTGAGGATTCGCTGCATACCAAATTATTTAATCAAAACGGTCTTAAATCGTTCTACGTTTTTAAGGGCAACACCTGTTCCACGGACCACAGCTTGTAAGGGGTCTTCTGCGACATAAATGGGCAGGTCTGTTTTTTGTGACAAGCGCTGATCCAAACCTCTTAGTAAGGCACCGCCACCTGCGAGGTAGATCCCCGTATTGTAAATATCTGCAGAAAGTTCAGGGGGTGTTTGCGAAAGGGCTTCCATAATGGCATCTTCAATTCGTACTACCGATTTGTCCAATGCCTTGGACACTTCGATATGATTGATAACTACTTGTTTGGGTTTGCCAGTTAATAAATCTCTTCCTTGAACAGACATCTCCTCTGGAGGATTTTTTAAATCTTCTATTACGCTCCCAACAAGAATCTTAATTTTTTCTGCAGTGCGGTCTCCAATGTATAAATTGTGCTTGCTGCGCATGAAATTGATGATGTCACCAGTAAATACGTCTCCTGCAATCTTGATAGATTTGTCACATACAATTCCCGAAAGCGCAATCACAGCAATTTCCGTGGTACCTCCTCCAATATCTACAATCATATTTCCTTTGGGTTGCATGATATCAACGCCAATTCCAATAGCTGCAGCCATGGGCTCGTGGATAAGATAAACTTCTTTTCCATTAACCCGTTCAGCAGATTCCCTTACTGCACGCATTTCAACCTCTGTAATTCCTGATGGAATGCATATGGCCATACGCAAAGAGGGAGAAAAAAAACGTCGGTGAAGTGTAGGGATACTTTTGATCAAACGACTGATCATTTGTTCTGAGGCATTAAAATCTGCAATCACTCCATCTTTCAAAGGTCGCACCGTCCTGATGTTCTCGTGGGTTTTCCCTTGCATCATGCTGGCTTCTTGACCGATAGCGATGACCTTATTTGTTGTGCGATCTATTGCAACAATAGATGGGCTGTTGACTACAACCTTATCGTTGTGAATTATCAGGGTGTTTGCGGTCCCTAAGTCTATTGCAATATCTTCTGTAAAAAGTCCCATCATAGTTTATAAATGTATGCAAAATTAAGAATTAATGTTTAAAGTGGCGTATTCCCGTAAAGACCATTCCCATTTCTTTTGAATCGCAATAGGCAATGGATAAATTATCTTTGATAGATCCACCAGGTTGAATGACTGCATTGATCCCCTGCTTATTTGCAATTTCAACACAATCTGGGAAAGGAAAGAAGGCATCACTGGCCATAACAGAGCCCTGAAGCTCAAATTTAAAATTCTGGGCTTTATGGATGGCCTGGTGAAGGGCATCTACTCGAGAGGTTTGTCCTGTTCCCGAGGCAAGAAGTTGTTGGTTTTTTGCCAAAACGATGGTATTGGATTTGGTGTGTTTACAAAGTTTCGAAGCAAACAGTAAATCTTGAATTTCAGATGGGGAAGGGGTTTTTTTAGTGACTAGGGTCAAATCACTTTCCAAATCTGTTTTGAGGTCTTTGTCTTGAACTAAGATTCCGTTTAGACAGGTTCGTAAACTTTGTTCAGGAAGTTTACCCTCTTTTTGAATCAAGAGGATTCGATTCTTTTTTTCTTTTAAAAGCTGTAAGGCTTCGGCATCGTATCCCGGAGCAATCACCACCTCACAAAAAAGAGTGTGAATTTCAGTAGCGGTGCTTAGGTCAATGGGTTTATTACAAATCAGTACCCCGCCAAAAGCGGAAACAGGATCTCCTGCTAGAGCATCTCGGTAGGCATCTTCAAGGGTTTCACGTACGGCAAATCCACAGGCGTTGTTGTGTTTTAAAATTCCAAAAGCTGGAGCCCCTTCGTAAAATTCCAAGATGAGGTTTACTGCAGCGTCAATGTCCAACAAGTTGTTGTAGGAAATTTCTTTTCCATGAACTTGTTCCAATAGATCTGAGAGCGGACCATAAAATTGTCCTTTTTGATGAGGATTTTCTCCGTAACGTAGTTCTTTGGAGTCGCTGATGCTCAATTTCAAACGATTTTCTCTTTCATTAAAATGATTAAAAATAGCAGTATCGTAGTGCGAAGAGGTATGAAAGGCTTTGACCGCAAAAGCTTTGCGATCTTCTAAAGTTGTAGTTCCCTGAGAGGCTTTGTAAAGCGTCAAAAAGGAGTTGTAATCCGCTTTATCTGAAAGGCATACAATGTCGTTGAAATTCTTAGCAGCGGCGCGAATTAAGGCAATCCCTCCAATATCAATTTTTTCTATGATTTCACTTTCCATAGCATTTCCAGCTACTGTTTTTTCAAAAGGGTAGAGGTCCACGATAACCAAATCAAAAACAGGAATATCATAGGTTTTCAATTCCTCTTGGTCTGACGGATTTTCGGATCGATTAAGAATTCCACCAAAAACCTTGGGGTGGAGTGTTTTGACCCTTCCTCCCAAAATAGACGGATATCCAGTTAGTTCCTCAACAGCATTTACCTCAAAACCTAGGTCGCGAATAAAGCGTTCCGTTCCTCCAGTGGAGTAGAGTGAAACCCCATTTTCAACCAGCGCCTTAATTAAAGGTTCTAAGCCTGTTTTATCAAATACAGATATGAGGGCAGCTGTAATTTTTTTTGGTTGCATAGCGAAATTAAATATGTAATAGTGAAGATCCGTAGGTACTTGAAATCAGGTCACAACAAGCTTCTAGTAATTGCTCATCTTCTTTTGAAAAGGGGTTTATTTTGTTCGAGTCGATATCAATCTGACCGATATTTTTTCCTTCAAAGAATAAAGGCACAACGAGTTCTGAGCGCACATCGATACTACAGGCAATGTAATTGTCTTGATCTTGTACATCAGGAACCATAAAATTTTGATGGGATAGGGCTACTTGTCCACAAATTCCTTTTCCAAAAGGGATGGACGTATGGTCTGTTGGGATTCCTGAAAAAGCCTTGAGATGTAGTGTTTCTGTGTTGAAATCAGCAAAATAAAAGCCGACCCAGTCATAGTGGTCGAATCGTTGTCTGAGGAGTTCACAGCACTTTTTTAGACCGCTTATAACGAAGGGTTTGGAATCGTTTAAAAGTGCTTGAAGCGCTTCAAAAACGGATTTGTAATTTGCTGTAGACATCGTTTTACAAAAGTAAGTATTTATCTGACGTGCAAACTTTAATTCCAAGGCGTTTTATCTGCTTAAATTGATTTAACTTTAATTTGGCTTTTTGAGTGTTTAGTGTCTTATTTTTGTGAAAATTTAAAGTTATGGAACAGCGCTTTTATATAATGGGGATGACATGTTCGGGTTGTCAAAATTCAGTTACCGAACAAATCAAAGCCTTACCTGAAGTAGAGGAAGTTTCGGTCACTTTGGAAAGCGGTCTGACTGTGATTCATTCAAAAAGGGTCCTTTCTTCCAAGGAAATCTCAACTTCTTTGGGACCTAAGTACACCGTTCAAAATCAGGGCTCCGTACAAAGCGGGAAACCGGAATCTTCAAAATTAAAACAGCTCACTCCGTTGCTTTTAATCTTTGTCTATCTCATCGCAGGAACACTTTTCTTATCCCACCAAGTAGGCGCCAGCCCTCAAAAAGGGATGCTTCTCTTTATGGGTTTGTTTTTTATTGTATTTAGCTTTTTTAAATTTTTAGACTTCCAAGGATTTCCAGATTCCTTCAAGCGCTACGACCCACTAGCCAAAAAAATACCAGGATATGCTCAAATCTATCCTTTTTTGGAAACGGCTTTAGGAATTGCCTTTTTACTAGAATGGCAGGTGCCTATTGCTCTTGTTATAACCCTAGTGATCTTGTCTTTTACCACTTTTGGGGTGTTGCGTTCAATACTCCAAAAAAACGCGATTCAATGTGCCTGTTTAGGAACAGCTTTACAACTTCCTATGACAGAAGCCACGCTGATAGAAAATGGGATCATGTTAACGATGTCCAGTATCCTATTTCTGGGCTATATCGGTTAAATGCGCTACCTTTACACTATGAAAATGAAGTCGTTAGTTAGTTTTTTCCTCGCTCTCCTAATTTTTGGGACGCGGGTGGGGTATGCACTAAACGTTCATTATTGTGGAGACCGTATTGCAGAAATTTCTCTGGCCTACACTCCAGAAGACTGCGGGATGGAGTCAGACAAAGAAGAAACGGATCCATTTAAAACAGATTTCTCAAAAAAATCCTGCTGTAAAGACGATACGCTACTTTTTCAAAACCACGAACCCCAAAAAGTTCAGTTGGAGGCTGCGTTAAAAGTCACAAATTTTAACGCCAAACTCCTACTGCCCGTTTACAGTTTGGATTTAAAACCGATCTCGGTTGCCGAAACATTGTTCAATTGGGATCCCCCTCCTCCTCGAGTCAATAAACTCTTTTTGGTACAACAGTCTTTTATTTTTTATGGTTAAGGAGCTCTTTTTTTAGAGAATAGATAAATCCTTAATCCATAAAAATACCTAATGAAAAAATATACTTTATTACTAATTGCCTTTTACGGGCTTGCACTCACCGCTCAGGAGAATCTGGAGGGAAGAGTCCTTGCCAAAGACGGAAACGAAACCATTCCATTGATTGGAGCAAGCGTCTTTTGGAAGAATACACAAACGGGAACTATCACAGATGAAGAAGGAAAATTTTCAATTCCTTATTTAGGTCCCGATGCAGTTTTGATTATGAGTTATATTGGCTACAAGTCCGATACACTTAGCATAAAAGAAAACCGCTTACTGATTCGTTTTTTAGATGAAAGCGACGAAGGAGAACTAGATGAAGTAACCCTTACTCAAAGACGAAAAGCCCTACAAAAATCCTATTTAGAAGCGCAAAACATCATCAATGTCAACAGTGCAGAATTGCTCAAGGCAGCGTGTTGTAACCTATCAGAAAGTTTTGAAACCAACCCTTCCATAGACGTCAACTTTTCGGATGCTTTGACAGGAACCAAACAAATCCGAATGTTGGGACTGACCAGCCCTTACCTTTTGATAACGGAAGAAAACATTCCCATGGTTCGGGGTGCGTCGCAGGCCTACGGGCTGTCTTTTACGCCAGGGACATGGATTGAGAGCATTCAAATTACCAAAGGGGTGGGGAGTGTGATCAATGGTTTTGAAAGTATAGCGGGTCAGATCAATACGGAAATCAAAAAACCTTTTTCTGATGTTCCCTTATTTTTCAATTTGTTCACCTCTGCCAACGGAAGGCGTGAAGCCAACCTCCAAGGGAATTGGAAAATCAACGACCGCTGGAGTAGTGGTTTGTTTATCCACGGAAACCAAAGAACACAAGAAATGGATCGTAACGGAGACGCTTTTTTAGATGTACCACTGTCCCAGCAATACAACATCCTAAACAGATGGCAATATACAGACGCAGAAAAGGGATGGGTCGGTTTTGGCAGTATCCGTTTTATGCAGGACGACAAACAAGTAGGTGCTTTAGGTTTTGATCCAGAACAGAATCAAAATCAACAACGCCTTTGGGGCAGTGAAA
>CAXGYE010000081.1:0-6327 GCA_964013865.1 uncultured Flavobacteriaceae bacterium | reverse complement strand
ATAATTCTCAAGGTAAAGAGGCTGTTACGCATTATCAAGTCTTGGAACGCTTTGGCTATGTCACTTTGTTGGAATGTCAGTTGGAGACTGGTAGAACACACCAAATTCGTGCGCACATGAAACATTTCGGACATACCTTGTTTAACGATGCACGCTATGGTGGAGATTCCATTTTGAAGGGGACGAGCTTTTCTAAATACAAACAATTTGTGGAGAACTGCTTTACCCTCTTGCCTCGTCAAGCTCTTCATGCCAAGACTTTGGGTTTTATTCATCCTGTTTCTGGGAAACTCATGCAATTTGACTCTTCACTGCCAGACGACTTTATTTCGGCAGTGGAAAAATGGCGACACTATGCCCAGCATAAGAATTTATAATAGAATCATATAGAGCATCAATTTGCCTTTTTTGTGAATAGTGAGAAAAGCTTGTAAATTTGTATTCTTAAAACTAGCTTTATGAAAATATTGATTTCTCCAGCGAAGTCCTTGGATTTTAAAAAACCCTTGCCGGTTTCAGAATTTAGCACCCCTGCATTTATTCAAGAGGCAGCACAAATCAATGAATTGTTAAAAAAGGAGACTCCGAAAGGACTGCAAAATTTGATGTCTATTTCTGAAAAGCTAGCTGAATTGAATTGGGAACGCAATCAAAAATTTGCTCCCGAAACGTCAAATGGTGAAAGTAGAGCAGCTGTTTACGCCTTTAATGGAGACGTGTACACAGGTCTTGACGCTTATAGTTTGGCTGAAGAAAAAATAGGTCATATGCAAAACCAACTTCGGATTTTATCGGGCTTGTACGGTCTGCTAAAACCACTGGATCGCATCCAACCTTATCGTTTGGAAATGGGAACTTCCTTTCAAGTGGGAGCCCACAAAAACCTGTATGAATTTTGGAAAAATAAAGTAACAGCCCAGCTTCAAAGTGAATTGGAAGCAGGGGAGTTAGTCGTCAATTTGGCCAGCAAGGAATACTTTGGCGTGATAGACACCAAAGCCCTAGAAACCCAGGTTGTTAGTCCTGAATTTAAAGATTTCAAAAACGGAAAGCTCAAAATTATTTCCTTCTTTGCAAAAAAAGCAAGAGGGATGATGTCACGTCATCTCATCGAGCAAAATGCCTCTACTTTGGAAGACATTCGTTCCTTCACAGAAGCGGGATATCGCTTTAGTGAGGAAGAAACTAAAAACCCAATGCAGCCTGTGTTTGTTCGTTAAGAGGCGGTTTTATTTTTAGCTTTTTTTCGAGTTCGTCTCACACCGTAAGAGCCTTTAATGATTTTCCCTCTTCGTGTTTTTTTATCTCCTTTACCCATGGTATTATAAAATTTGGTTCCCACCAAAGTACACCATTTTATTAATTATTTCAAAATCGGAGCAATACCCAAAACATGTTCTGTAATGTAATGAGACAAAAACTCGGGTGTAACTGAACTGCTTCCTTCCAAGCTTTCTGGAATTAATAAGCGATTCAAATCAAGTTTTAAATAAGCGTTAAGCATAGGAATCGAAAGGGGTGCATAACTGTAATGCCAAGGTTCATAGTAAAAACCCTTTCTTTTAGGGTCTTGGGTGTAGGGACGAATAAAACCAAATTTACTGGCGTTTTCATCCATCCATTTTCTCATAGGGGCGTAAGGCCCTTGGTCGTGGAATTTTTCGGTTAGTAGTACATCTCCGTTTTGGGGCTTTGAGCCATCTATCAGATCAACATCGGTCCCCCAATGGTGTCTTGAAGTCCCAGGAAGGGTGGAATATTCGATAATTTTTTGAATATTTTTTTCGGGGGAAAGTCCCTGCTTCGCATTAGAGGTATATTTCCTGTTCCAGATTCTTTGCTGACGTTCATAGGAACGGTAAGCGGAGACGATTTCCAGTTCAATACCGGCTTTACGTGCTTCTTTTTGCATCTCTTCAAAGGCTTTACCCACTTCGGGTAACAAGGGTATGGAAGCACTGTATAAATTGGGGAGACTTTGACCGAGTAAGGTCTCTTCAGAAAAAGAGTGTTGGTTTTGGGCTTGACTGGGTTGAAACTTAAAAAGTAAGATTAAAAGAAAATATAGTTTAGGATTCATAGGAAAGTAGTTTAAGATAACGTTGATGTGTTCCAATGGACTCAATTTCAAAAGTCGGACCAATGGGGACAAAGCCATTGGATTCATAAAGTGCATTTGCTGCTATTCGTGCGTTGAGCCAGATGCAGTCGGGATGTAAGTTTTCTTCAATTCTTTTGAAAATACTTTGAATAAGTTGGGAAGCAATTCCCTTGCGTTGGTATCCTGTGGCGACGGCCATGGCTCTGAGCTGAACACCTTTTAAATTGGGGTGTTGAGGACAAGGGTTTGAATACGCACTGAGAATACCGATGAGGGTTTCGGACTCAAAAGCACCGATATGAAGGGTTTCTACAGCTTTGTCTCCCTCCAAATGACAACTGCTTAGCGGCATTCCCTTTCGCAGTAAAGCATGTCGGAGTGGGTAGGTTTGACGGGCTTCAATTTCTACGATTTCAATATTCATTATTAAAAAATTAACAGCTAAAAAACAGGTTCTTTCGTCTTACAAAACTATCTTTATAAAATCAACCAATAAGTGTGGAACAGATGTTTTACAGGATAGTATATTTGAATGTTATTGTCTAATCTTTTTAAAATTGCTAGAAATTTACAGATGAAAAATACATTAATTTTATGTTTTTTACTCTTGATTTCTGGTTTTGTTTTTGGGCAGGAACGAAGACTGATAAAAGGACAGTTGCTTTACAAAAACACCAAAGTGGTAGCGGCCAATGTTGTCAATAATACCGCTCAAACCAATACCATTACCGACAGTGAGGGTACCTTCGAAATAGAGGTTGCAGAAGGCGATGAAATTATTTTTTCTTCTGTACAGTATCAGATTCGAGCCGTTCGCATTACCCCAGAAATTCTTGCTAAAAACCGACTGGTAGTTACAGTAAATGAACAAATCAACGAGTTACGAGAAGTCGTGGTAACAACGGAGGACGTAGAAAAGTTTTTGGATCTAAAAGAAGAGGAGTTTAAGGGATTTGATTACGAAACTGATAAATCTTCAAAATTAGAAAACAGGGCGGTACGGGATCGTGTGTTGTCTAATGGGATCGATTTTGTGAATATTGCAAAGCTGCTCGCAAAAGCGTTTGCGAACAAAACTCCTGAGGAACAACTTCGGATGAAACCCAGTGAAATTCTTCCACTTGTTTTTGAGACCCGTTTTTTTGTAAATGATTTGAATATAGAAAGAACTCAGTTGACGGGATTTTTGGAATTTATTGATCAAGAAATGAAAACAGGTGCTTTGCTAAAAAGGGACAAACAGTTTCAACTTATTGATTATTTGATTGATCAAAGTAAGCGTTTCAATGCCTCGCTAAAGGAACCGAAAAAATAGAACGATTTATGTCAATCTTTTTCTCTCTTTTTTTTATGATTACTGCTTTCGTCATGCCAGAAAAAAAAGGACATAAGTTCTATATCAGTACTACCACAATAGAATATAAAGAGGAGTTCGGTACACTACAAATCACCAGTCAACTTTTTATCGATGATATCGAAGCCCTCCTTCGAAAGTATGAGGCAGAACTGAGATTGGCACCCGATTCGGATGCCCAGCGTATTGATAAATTATTTGAACTAGAGCTCAAGCGGTATTTTCGAATCAAATTTGATCAAGAATGGGTGGACTTTACCTTTTTGGGAAGAGAATATAAAAACGAAATCCTTCAATGTTATCTGGAGGTCCAGGTTCCCGGAACTTCACAATCTTTGATCTTGCAAAATAGAATGCTCTTTGAACTCTTTGAAGAGCAACAACATATTATACATTTTAAAAATAAAGGGAGTCGTAAAAGCTTTTTGTTGCATGGCGCAGCTGACACAAAGACCATTGCTTTCCACTAAGAGTCAAATTACTTTGTATATTTGGATCCCTGAATTACTTAAAAAAAACAAATTTACATTATGAAAAAAATACAAAGTCCTTGGATCAATTCTATATTACTGTGTTTTTTGATTTCTTTTGGTGTTGCGGCACAAACCCAACAAGGAAATACCAACCAAAATAAGTTTAGACAATTGTACGATCAATTTGCCGATCCAAACAAATACCACAATGCCTCTGGCGCTCCAGGGGTAGAGTACTACCAACAACAGGTGGACTATGTGATGGACATTGAGTTGGATGATGAGAAGAGTAGACTTTACGGAGAAGAAACCATCACCTATACGAACAATTCTCCAGACCACTTGCCTTATCTCTGGTTACAACTCGACCAAAATATTCGGAAAAAAGATGCTCCTGCCTTAGAAAAAAACGGTTCTGGAAATTCTGTTACCCAAAGTACTTCTTCATTTGTGAGTACGTATGTGAAGGATCCTTTTGACGGTGGATTCAATATCGAACGGGTAGTAGATACCCAAGATAAAGCACTTTCTTATAAAATAAATCAAACCATGATGCGGGTTGATTTACCCAAAGCACTAGCACCAGGTGGAGTTTATGTTTTTAAAATCAAATGGTGGTACAACATCAACAACCACGTGGAAGGGAGAGGCCGATCCGGATATGAATTTTTTGAAAAAGATGGAAATAAGGCCTACGTAATCGCACAATTTTTTCCTAGACTCTGCGTCTATAACGATGTAGAGGGATGGCAAAATTATCAATTTTGGGGCAATGGAGAGTTTGCTCTAGAATTTGGAGATTATGAAGTAAATATTACCGTACCCTCAGATCATATTTTGGAGGCAACGGGAAGTTTACAAAACCCTAAGGAGGTTTTGAATCGAGAAGAATACAAACGCTTTCAGGCTTCTGAAAATAGTTATGACAAGCCCGTTATCATTGTAAATCAGCAAGAAGCCACAGCCAAGGAGTCCGATTTTTCACAAAAGAAAAGCACCTGGAAATTTTATGCTCAAAATGTTCGTGATTTTGGCTTTGCGACCTCAAGAAAATTCATTTGGGAACGTCAAGCAGTACAGGTAGGAGATCAGAAAGTGATGGCTGTTTCGATTTATCCCAAAGAAGGTAATCCCTTGTGGGAAGAATACTCAACCAAAGCAGTAGTCCAGACGTTGAAAACTTATTCCAAGTTTACATTTGATTATTCTTACCCCAAAGCGGTTTCTGTACATGCAAAAAATCAAGGGATGGAATACCCCATGATCTGTTGGAACTACGGTCGCCCGGATGAAGATGGAACCTATTCCGATCGAACCAAATTTGGTATGATCAGCGTGATAATTCACGAAGTAGGTCACAACTACTTCCCGATGATTGTCAATTCTGATGAACGTCAGTGGGGATGGATGGATGAAGGTTTGGACACCTTTGTACAGTATCTTACAGAACAAGATTTTGGGATTTCTTATCCTGAAGCGATTGAAGGGCTAGACGCCTATCCCTCTCGAAGAGGAGCTCCAAATAAAATCGTTCCCTATATGGCAGGCAATCAAGATTTTATCTCCCCTATTATGTCCAATCCTGAAAATGTTTACCAGTTGGGACCCAACGCCTATGCCAAGCCTGCTACTGCTTTAAATATTCTTAGAGAGACCGTGATGGGAAGAGAAGCTTTTGATCATGCTTTTAAGACCTATGCACAACGCTGGATGTTTAAGCATCCTACTCCCGAGGACTTCTTTAGAACCATGGAAGACGCCTCTGCCATTGATTTGGACTGGTTTTGGAGAGGCTGGTTTTACAGTACTGATGCAGTAGACGTTGGGGTAAAAAATGTAAAGCGATTTTATTTTTCCGATACGCCTGATAAAAAAGCGCAGAAACGTTTAGAAGCTTATGGTTACAGCATGAACGACCTCCCAGAGACGGTATTTAAAATAGATGAAGAGAGTGAGTCCTTCGATCCAGAGCTTGCTGGAAAAACAGGTATTGAATCTTCACAAATATTGAAGGACTATCTGAAGAATGAAGGTCTAGATTCTAACGCAACCATTCCAAACTATTTTTATGAAGTGGAGTTTGAAAAACCAGGAGGACTGGTGATGCCGCTTATTGTAGAATACAGCTATGCAGATGGTTCTACAGAACAAGTAACCTATCCAGTTCAGTTGTGGAGAAAGAATGACGCCAGTGTTAAAAAAATAATTGCTTCTGACAAAGAGTTGGTAGGGGTTACGGTAGACCCCCAGTTGGAGACAGCAGATGTCAATACCGACAACAACAGTTGGCCAAAACAAGAAGCCCCTTCAGATTTTGAAAAGTTTAAAGAAAAGATAAAAGGTTAAGAAACAGGATCAAATTGCTGAATCTAAATTTAGATTCAGCAATTTTTTTCTCA
>CAXGYE010000080.1:0-6332 GCA_964013865.1 uncultured Flavobacteriaceae bacterium | reverse complement strand
CCAAAGAACGAATTGTTTTTGATTGTGTAGATGCCTACACCGCTGGAAATCCAGTACGTTTGGTCAAAGGACCCAAACCTGAACTGAAGGGGCAAAGTATGGGAGAAAAGCGATTGTATTTTATGCAAGAATACGATTGGATTCGAACAGGATTGATGTTTGAACCCCACGGACACGACATGATGAGTGGGAGCTTTTTTTACCCTCCTCAAAATCCTGAAAACGATGTTGCCCTATTGTTTATAGAAACCAGTGGATGTCTTCCGATGTGCGGACACGGTTTGATCGGCACACTGACTGTACTCTTAGAAGAAGGATTAATTACCCCAAAAAAAGAAGGTCAATTAGGTGTTGAAACTCCTGCTGGATTGGTAGTTGTTTCTTATGAAAAGAGGGGATCTAAGGTGACGGGGGTGAAATTTACTAATGTCCCTGCTTTTTTAGCAGCTTCTGATTTAGAAATCGAATGTCCAGATCTAGGACCATTAAAAATTGATGTTTCCTATGGCGGGAACTTCTATGCCATTGTTGATATACAGGAAAACTTCAAAGGAATTGCAGCCTATACTGCGGGAGAGTTGATCGGGTGGAGCCGTTCGATTCGGAAGCAGATCAATGCCAAGTTCAATTTTGAACACCCTTTGGATGAAAAAATAAGCGGCTGTAGTCATGTTTTGTGGGGCGGTAAACCCACGCAAAAAGGAGCTACTGCAAGCAATGCCGTGTTTTACGGTGACAAAGCAATCGATCGGTCGCCTTGTGGTACAGGAACTTCCGCTCGTATGGCTCAATGGTTCGCAAAAGGAAAATTACAAGTGGGAGACACTTTTGTTCACGAAAGTATAATCGGTTCGCTATTTACAGGTCGTGTAGAAGCTGAGGCACAGGTCGGAAGGCTAAAGGGCATGGTACCCAGTATCGAAGGGAACGCCCGTATTATCGGTTATAATCAACTCATTTTAGATCCTGAGGATCCTTATGTAAAAGGATTTCAAGTTATTTGATATGGCAAAGAAGAAAGTAATCGTCATTGGAGGTGGAATTGTGGGCTTGTCAACCGCTTATTATCTTTTACAAGAAGGCCACGAAGTAAGTGTAATTGACAAGGGTCAGATTACTTCCGGGGCTTCTCACGTCAATGCGGGATATCTAACGCCTAGTCATATTGTGCCCATGGCAGCTCCAGGGATGATCACTAAGGGAATCCGCTGGATGTTTAACGCTTCCAGTCCTTTTTACATCAAACCTAGATTCGATTTGGATTTGATCCGCTGGGGTTTAAAGTTTATGAAATCCTGTACTCCAGAACATGTGCAACGCTCGATGAAATCCATTTTGGAAATCAACTTATTGAGCAAACAATTGTATCTGGAAATGCAAAAAACTCAATTCTTGGACTTTCACCTGGAAACCAAAGGATTGCTAATGGCTTATAAAACGGCTCATGCTGAACGAGAAGAAGCCGAGGTAGTCCGTTGGGCAAAAGAGTTGGGGATCACCGTAAATCACTATTCCAAAGAGGAGGTTTCTGAGCTTCAGCCCGAGGCTCCCATGGATATTGTAGGGGCGTATTGGTATGAAAGTGATGCGCATAGCACTCCCGAATTATTCATGAAAAATCTAAAGGAGCACCTCACCGCTCAAGGAGTTGAGTTTGTTTTAGAGTGCGAGGTGACCTCTTTCCAAAAAAAAGGGGATCATCTTGTAGCGGTACAAACAGATCGCGGTCAGTTTCCAGCTGATGAATTCGTTGTTGCAACAGGAGCTTGGTCAGAACAACTTTTAAAAACCTTAGGAGTTCGTTTGTCGGTTCAGGCGGGAAAAGGGTATCGTCTCAACCTGAATCAATCCACGGGAATAAACCTACCTGCTATTTTGTTGGAAGCAAAGGTGGCTGTGACCCCTATGGAAGGATTTACTCGCTTTGGGGGAACGATGGAAATTTCAGGTATCAATCAAAAGATCAATGCAAAACGTGTAGCTGCGATTGCCAAGGCAGCGAATGAGTATTATCCAGAAGTACGTATTCCTCAAGCTTCTATCGATGAGGTTCAAAGTGGGCTTCGCCCGCTTTCTCCTGATGGGCTTCCTTTTATTGGAAGGCACAGTGCTGTAGCAAATTTGGTTTTGGCAACGGGACATTCGATGATGGGATGGAGCTTAGGCCCTGCAACAGGGAAATTGGTCACCGAACTAATTTCTAATCAATCCTCTAGTTTGGATTTAAGCCCTTTTGCTCCAGAGCGCAATTAAGTGCTGCTTTAGTAATTTAAGAAAAGTCCTCCCGAATAGCTGTTTCCTTTGAAAATGACTTTACCAAATAAAGGAGTTGCTGCGGCAAAAGAGACGCCCCAGTGCGCTCCTAGATTTATTGCCACTTCACCACCTAGGGTAAAACTTTCGATATTATTAGCAAAGATTGCCCCATTGGCATTGGAGGCGTCAAGCGTCCCGTTGTACAAAGGTCTAATCCAGTGTAGACGACTCAGCACTAAAAGTTTTGAATTCCACAGCTGGGTTCCTGTTTCTGCAAAGCTGTGCATTTCATCAGAAAATCCACCGGAACGGTTGTTGTAGCCTAGATAGCTTTTTAAATAAAAAGCGTGTTTCCCTAAGGAGTAGCTTTTTCCAAAATTGAGTTGTAACTGTTGATTAAATTCTCCGTCTCCAGTTTGATAACTTCCGTCAAAACCAGCAACCTCTTTTCCAGAAGGAATGCCTAAGAGTAGCGTCCCCGAAAAGGCCCAGTTGCCAAAGGGAGTGATTTTAAATTCTGCAGCCAAATTGATGTCTCCTAGGCCATTAAATTCCCTTCGAGGCTCGTATTCTTTTCCCGTAGTTTGAGAAATTTGAGCAAATTGATAATTTTTACAAATAAAGGAATGTAGCCAATCAAGTTGATTTTATCTGAAAGCCCATAATGTCCGAAGAAACTCGAGATAAATAACCCTCGACTGGCATTGGGATCCACACCGCCTAAGTTTGTAAAGTGTTCATCGGCTAGTAAAGACCAGGATCCAAGTTTGTAATATCCCTTTCCTTTTTCTTTGAGCCATTGGGCTTCAGAGAAACTAAAAGTGAGTAGTACTACTATGAGGTATTTGAATTTCATCAATCGTATATTTTAGCATGCCCCACTTTCACATTAAACGGTTTACACCAGTACAGAATGTATTGATAGTCCATAAGTTCTACATGAGAAGGGAGGATGTATTCGTGAGCTCCTTGAAAAACGGTTACGGCACCCAGCTCCAAGGCTTGAGAAATGGTATTGTTGTTATTGGATAAATAGATATAAAGTCCAGGCAATGCGGTAGAGGCCTTGTAGTCGCTATCCAAGGAAAGGATGAGTTGATCTTCTTCGACGGCAAGGGTAAACCCGCCTTCTAATTGATAACTGCTGGTGGTTTCCACAACTCCTGAATAGGAAGTAATCATGCTTACCGTGATAGGGTCAACAACCTCAATCACATTGGTATGGAAGATCTGAGTGTCGGACACCACAGTGGAGACGCTTACACTAGCGGTTCCTGCTGAAATTGCAGTCAGAGACCCGTTTTCATCTACCGAAAACACTTCAGAATTAGAACTTTCCCAAAGCACTACATCGGGTTGGGTTTCCATACCTAACTCGTCCGTAAATTGAATTTCAAATAGATATTCTGTACCCACTGTTATTTGTGCAATTCCATTACTAATTTGGAGGGTAGGGGTAACTGTCATTACCAGAGTAGAACTTGAGGTATTCATTTCTGGAGGCATGGTTATCTCTTCTTGTTCTTCGATGTTCATATCCTCTGGAATAAGGACAATGTTATTTTTGATTTCAAAGTTGATTTGATCTGAGAGTTCAATTCCTTCTTCGGAAGTAACGCGCACAGTAATTGTAACAGTTCCCTCTTTTTTAGGGATTACATTTCCTTCTGCATCAATATCTAACAGATCAGAGTCAGAACTTTCCCATTGCAATTCAAACCCTGGAGTGAATTCTCCAATGACATTAAAATAACGCGCTTCAAATTGAAAATTAGTTCCAACCGTTAGAGAGGTTACGGGAGTAGTAATTCGGACTACAGGGGGGACATAGTCATCAACCAAGTCAATGCCTGTACAACCTATGAGAGTAGATAAAAAAAAGATTTGAATGAGGTTTTGGGGCTTCATGTCAAGAATTTGAGTCTTGACTAAATTACAATTTTAATTTATTTGTAAAACTATTTTAGATTAATTTAACAGCTGCTTCTGCAAAGTAACTTGCGATCATTGAAGCCCCTGCTCTTTTAAAACTGAGTAGTTGTTCGAGCATAATTTGATCGTGATCCAGCCATCCTTTTTCTGCGGCAGCTTTTAGCATGGCATATTCTCCACTGACTTGATATGCAGCAATGGGCGCAGCCACTTCTTCTCGTAAATCTCGGATGATATCCAGATACGCCAAGCCGGGTTTAACCATTACAATATCAGCCCCTTCTTCAAGATCCCTTTGGGTTTCGATCAAGGCTTCTTTTCGGTTTCGGAAATCCATTTGATAGGTTTTTTTGTCTCCAAATCCGGGAGCAGAATCTAGCGCATCCCGAAAGGGACCGTAAAATGCAGAAGCGTACTTCGCGCTGTAACTCATAATAACGGTTTCAGTAAAATTTGCCGCTTCCAGTTCCTCTCGTATTTTGAGAATTCGGCCGTCCATCATATCGCTAGGCGCCACTACATCGGCACCTGCCTGAACGTGAGACAAGGCCATTTTGGAAAGTACCTTTACTGTGGAATCATTGACAATTTTTTCTCCTTCTACAATCCCATCGTGACCAAAAGAAGAATAGGGATCCAAGGCCACATCCGTCATCACCACCATTTCTGGGGTGGCCTCTTTCACTGTTTTAATGGCCCGCTGCATAAGCCCCTCTGGATTAAGTGCCTCCGTGCCCAGATTGTCTTTAAGTGCATCTGGGACTTTGACAAAAAGTAAAACTGATTTCAATCCTAAAGACCAAAGGTTTTTTACCTGTTTAGAAAGAAGGTCGGTACTCATTCTAAAGTAACCGGGCATGGAAGGGATTTCTTCTTTTGTTTGGTTTCCTTCAATGACAAATAAGGGTACAATAAAGTCGTTTGGACTCAAGCTGAATTCTTGTACTAAGGCCCTCAGGCTTGCACTGCTTCGAAGTCTTCTGTTGCGTTGAATGGGATACATGAGTTTTTATTTTTAAAGATTTTTGTTATCCTTCTCAGTAAGGGATTGGGGCTCAATGTCCATTTCTACAGATAAAGGGGCTTCCTCGTCTTCAATTTCAATTTCTTTTTTCTGATCTTTTTTCATCGTACCCAATAGCATGACCAACATAGAACTCAAAATAACGATGAGAAGCAGGCGTTCATCTACTGGACTTTCTTCTAGATTGATAAAGGCAACCTCATTGAGTTGAAGGAAAAGTAAAATACTGATCAGTCCCCGTGGAGACATATAGACCAAGGGGCTGGGTTTAAGTTTCAAGCTTGTCGCGGTAAAATAAACATAGCGAAGTGCAAACATGGCTAGAAAAATGAGTAAGCCGTACAACACAGGACTTGTACTCGTAAAATCTGAAAGTTGGATCGAGAACCCAAAAAACAAAAAGAAAAAAGTACGTACCAGAAAGGTGGATTCTGCAGTGAGGATATGAAATTCGTGAAGTTCTTTTTCTGTAGCTTCAAGGTCCAGTGTTTTTCTTAAAAAAGGAGGGAGCAAGCTCTTTACATTACTTAAAAAGATACCAAAGATAAAGATGGTAACCAAAGCGGGGAGGTGGAGTACTTTTCCAAAGGCATAAACCAAGATCAACAAAGCGAGAATCAAAAAGAATTTGACTTTGTGATCAATTTGTTGCATCATTCGAAACAAAACGTAGGTTATCAATAACGAAATTACAATCACTCCAATGATTTGAAGACCTAAGGATACCATGGGTTCTGCCCCCAAAAGAGGTTGTTGGGATTCCAATTGACGCAGTGCGTAATTAAAAATCATAATCCCCAAAATATCGGAAAAGGTAGATTCATAAACGACAAATTCCCGTTCCAACTGGAGCAAACTGGAAGCCGATGGAATGGCTACAGCACTGCTAATGATAGCAAGAGGAATGGCAAAAAGTACCGCTGGGGCACCTTCCATTTCAAAAAGGGTTTTAAATAAAAATTGTAGGACATAAATATTGCCAATTAATATAATCAGTGCTGCGAGGAACCCCTTTATGATAAGCGGTAATTTTTCACGGGTAATCTCCAATTCGATAGCCCCTTCTAAAACAATCAAGATCAACCCAATAGTCCCTAAAACGGGAATAAGATTGTCCAGA
>CAXGYE010000079.1:0-6346 GCA_964013865.1 uncultured Flavobacteriaceae bacterium | reverse complement strand
CATCGGAAAATTTTTCTGTCAATCGGACCACCAAACGATCCCAACGTTCTTTCAACTGAGGGTCTCTTCTGTTTTGAGCCATATGCAAAGATATTATTTCGATTAGCAAACCAGAGAAAAAAGCTTCTCCTTGCTATAAAAAACTGTATTTTGGTAAGGTGAATGTTTTAGATAGTATTGTTTTAATTCTTCTTGCCTATGGATTAATCAGTGGTTTTGTCAAGGGACTTATTATTGAATTGGCGGGATTGATCGCTTTCATTTTGGGCTTGATGGGAGCCTTCAAATTTTCGAGTCTTTTAGGGAGTTACCTTGGAGCCTATGTAGATTGGAGTCCCAAAACCATTCAAGCAGTGAGCTTTATCTTGCTTTTTTTAGTCATTATCTATGCTGTATCTGTTTTGGCAAAAATGATCACCAAAACGTTAAAGTTGATCGCTCTGGGTTTTGTCAATAGAATCGCTGGAGGTTTATTTGGATTGCTTAAATGGGGGGTCATTCTCAGTGCGTTGACCCTAGCTTTTCAGGAGGTGAATTCCATTGTCACACTTTTTCCCGAATCGACCTTAAATACCTCTAAAAGTTATCCTATACTAAGTGAGTTTGGGCGTTTTTTATTCGAATGGGTTTCACAATCCGAAACCCTACAAGAACAACAGCTTATTTAGGAATTGTGACATCCAATTTACGTAAAGAAGCATTTCTAATCCATCCTTCAGATCCATTGGCAATTCGAATTTTTTGCCATTCGTCAAGCTTATCTAACAATTGCATTTTGGTCCCTTCGTGAAGAGTAAAAAGCAGATCTCCTTGTAAATTAGGCTCGGACCAGATATCAATCTGGTTCGAAAATAAAATGGCGTACTGTGTGTTTTTATCCTGTTGATCTATCGCGAAAGTGATAAAAAAACTGGTTGTAAAAACCAACAAAACCAGTATCGCGCTAAAGAAAAAGGTGCGTTTTAATTGAACTGATTTGGAAAAGAGATATCCCAAAAACAATCCTACAAAAATCCAAAGTAGCACTACGGTTAGTCCAGCCCAGACAGAAAAACTGAAAATCCCGAACAGATTTTTTTGGAGTTGTGCAATTTGAGACTCGGGCAGGTTTTCAATGGCATCAATCGTCATATTTTGAGCAAAAGCACTATTGATTTGTATGTCTTCATCTTTGGGGTTTAGCTGTTTTGCTTTTTCAAAATAATAAATACTCTGCGCAACTTTATTCAGTCTGTAATATGCATTCCCTAAATTAAAATATAAGGCGGCACTGTGCTGGCCCATCTTAAGGGTTTGCTCGTATAATGAAATTGCTTTTTGATAATCCCCTTCATTATACGCTGTATTTCCTTGTTCAACCAAAGGTTCCATGGAGGCCTGAGCAACTACCGTTGTGGTAGTCATAAAAAGAGAGAGTAGTACAAAGGTGATCCATTTCACCGCAAAAAAGTTTTTAAACTGCTTCATAACTTTCTGTCTATTTGGGCGATGAGGGTGCTGGCTTTTTCAAAGTCTCCTTTAATATTTACAGAAGATCCAGGAGCATAGCGTGCCAGTTCACAATTTTCAACAACCGTTACAAATTCCCGGGCGATCTGCTGTGCTACTTTTTTCTCCTTAAGTAAACTTTCAATTTTTGACTTGCTCAGCTCGGTCGTTTCTATCTTAAGTTTTGCTTTTAAATAATTGTGCAAGGCCCGTTCTAAGGCTTCATAAAATTGGGCTTGATCATGGAATTCTTTTTTAGCCGAGCTTAAATATTTCTTTGCCAACTGTTTGGCTCTGCGTTGTTTTAGACTACTGGCATCTTCTGTTTTATCAAAAACGAAAAATTTAATTAAATAAGCAGTAAACAAAAGGAAAAGAGGCAGAAGTAACAAAATCCAAAAACCGCGACTCATCCAAAACTTCTCTTGATTGATTAGACTCAATGTAGTATCTAGCTTAATAAAACGAAAGGCATTTTCATTGTTTGTAACCACTTGTTTTGGTTCCGCTCCAGTTGGAGTTGTTCTAGGAGTTCCTGCTGTAGGACCATCAAAGACATCCACAATGAGGTCTCGGGAGGTTAACGTCTTGTAAGAGGTCGTTTTAGGATCGAAATAAGAAAACTGTACTGGAGGAATTGGATATTTTCCTTGAAACTGAGGTACAATTGTATAGTTGTCCTCAATAGTCCCTTGCATGCCAGAAAGGGTGATTTTGACCTGTTCGTCGTGCTCGGGTTCATAAACTTCCAGCGTATTGGGGACGCTGATGGTGGGGAGATTGAACAATTTTAGATTGCCTTTCCCTTTGACTTTTATTTTTGCTTGAAACGACTCAGACGCTTTGAGAGCCTCTTTATCTAAAATGACATCAAAGTCAAATTGGCCTACTGCACCCGAAAAATTTTCAGGCTTATTTTTTTCAGGAAGCGATTTTACACGAATCGTATTTTGTCCCGTAGTAATTGTTTTTTGTGCCTGAGTGAGGACGCGTCTTCCAAATAAATCCCTACGATTGCTAGGGACATTCAAACTCAAATTTAACGTAAGTGGGGGGAGTACGAGCTTTCCCGTTTTTTGGGGGTAAAGCACCGCTTTTCGCCATACGACTTCATTGTAGGGTTCTCCTTTGTAAGTCCCTCGCATGTTGATTTCTGCTCGGGGAATATTAATCAAGTGACTCCAAAAATCGGCGTAAGAAGGAGATTCTAACTCAGAAACATCCGATACGGATATGGGATTTCTGAAATAGAGTTTGTAGACTACCGTAATCCCTTCATTTAAATAGGGATTGGTTTTTGAAATTTCTGCAACCAAATGAATGTTCCCATCAATCACATAATCAATATTGTTTGGATCGTTTGGTTTTTTTACGGCTTCCGTCACTTCAATGGAGATTGGTGTGGTTTTATACACCTCCCCGTTAATGGTAATTTCTGCTTGTCCAATCGTAATCTTACCTTTGGTTTTTGGGGTCAGAAAGTAGGTATATGTTTTCGAAAAGCTTTGAACGCCGTTGACCCAAGAACGACTCACGGATTGCTGAGGACCGCTGACAACCTGAAAGTTGGTAAATTGGGGAGGACTAAAATTGTCTCCGTTTTCATTCATTTCAAAATCAACACGGAGGCGCTCGTTGATGCCCAATCGCTTTTTACTTACTTTGGCGTTAAAGCTCACTTGTGACTGCACAGAGAGGGCTCCTAGCATAAGGAAACAGAACAAAAACGTTACTGAATGCCGTAAAATCATAACTACCAATCTTTCTTTCCTCGTACGGGTACTCCTTTTACTTTTTTAGCTTTGACTTTGTCTTGAACTTTCTTTTCTTCGTTGTTCATCGCCTCTAACAAACTTTGTACTTGCTGGGGAGAAAGTTGTCCTTGTTTTGGAGCTTGTTTTTTGTCTTGAGGTTTCTCCCCCTGCTGGTTTTGTTGTGGTTCTTTCTTTTGGTCTCCTTCATTTTTGGGTTCTCCTTCGTCTTTGGATTCCTCTCCTTCGTCTCCCTCTTTTTCAGGATCTTGCTCCTCTTCATTTTCCTGATCGCCCTCCTGATCTTTATCTTGTTCCTTGTCCTGTTGATCCTCTTGCTCGTTTTGCTCGTTTTGATCTTTGTTGTCGTCCTGCTCTTGTTCTTCAGGTGGCTTTTCCTTTTCTAAAAGTTCTTTTGCTAGAGCATAATTGTAGCGAGTCTCCTCGTCTGCAGGGTTATTTCTAAGTGCGTTTTTATAAGCTTCTACTGCTTTTTGGTATTCTTTCTTCTGCATGTATACATTTCCCATATTGTGAAACGCCTGATGCTTGGTTTCTTTGTTTGAGGTAAATTTTTGAGTTTGAAAAAAGCGCTGTGAAGCTTCGTCGTATTGTTCGTCAAGAAAATGGGTATTGCCTAGGTTGTACAAGGCTTCGGCTTTTTCTGGGGCTAGAGAAAGGGCTCTTCTGTACTCTTTTTCAGCCTCGGTGTAGGCTTCTGTTTCCGTTTTTTTGTTTCCTTCATAAATGTGATTCGTTATTTCTCCATTTTGAGAAAAACCCAAATACGTCAGCAGTAGAAAAAATAAATAAAAGACTTTAGTTCTCATTTTCGTTAAATAGGTTCAACTTTTGAATCCATTTTGTTTTGGTTTCAAACAAAAATAGGTCGATTAAAAGAAAAAGTAAAGCAGCTACTAAAAAAGCTTGAAAACGGTCTTTGTAACTCACAAATTTTTTTGCTTCAAACTCTTTTTTATCCATGGCTTTAAGTTGTTCAGACACAAATTCCAGAACGGCTTGGGTGTCATTCCCATCTTGGTAGGCTCCCTCGGTTGCCGCTGCTATGGCTTCCAAGACTTCTTGATTGCGCTTCGTTATCACCACTTCACCTTCAAAATCCTTTTTGTACGATTCTACTACTCCTTTTCTTTTGAGTGGAATGGGAGCTCCCTGCTCAGTTCCTACTCCAAAGGTGAAAATCTTAATCCCCAATTCAGCAGCTCTAGAAGCGGCATTGGCAGCGTCGTCGGAATGGTCTTCCCCATCGGAAATTAAAAAAATAACTCGATTGGTCTGATCTTCATCATCAAAAAACGTTCCAGACAAATCGATTGCGCTGTCCAAAGCGGTTCCCTGCGAGGAGAGCATGTCGGTATTGAGTGCTTGAAGAAACATTTTGGCTGCTCCGTAATCTGTCGTGATGGGGAGCTGGGGGACCGCTTGCGCGGCATAGGCGATGATCCCCACACGGTCGCTTGCCAGTTGATTCAATATAGCAGAGACTAGGCGTTTTGATTTTTCGATTCGATTGGGTGCGATGTCCTCTGCCAGCATACTTTTGGAAACGTCAATGGCAAATACAATGTCCACACCTTCTCGTTTTACCGTTTCTAACTGGGTTCCTATTTTGGGATTCATCAATCCAAAAACTAAAAATACGATGACAAAACTCAGAAGAACCACCTTTAAAGTAGGCTTAAACTTGGAGCGATTTGGACTCAAAAGCTCCAAAAGTTCGGGACGTGCAAATGCTGCTTGGGTCTTTCGTTTCCAACGCAAGTACAATGCATAGAACAGCCAGAGTACTGGCAAGGCACTCAGCAGGTAGCTGTATTCGTAAGCATCTATTTGATACATTTAGATAAAACTTTTAAATAGTGTATTTCTTCCAATCCATTCCAGAACAATAAGCCCCAAAGCAAAAAGAACTAAGAATCTGTATTTTTCCTCGTAATTGTAATATTTAAATTCTTCGATCTCTGTTTTTTCTAACTTATTGATTTCAGCGTAAATCTCTTCGAGCTTTTTGTTGTCTGTCGCCCTGAAGTAAATCCCTCCCGTTTCTTGCGCAATTTCTTTCAGTAAGGTTTCGTCAATTTCTACTTTGGTCAGTCCGTATTTAAACTTTCCGTTGGGTAATATCCCGACAGGAGCTAGAGCAGTACCATTACTTCCCAGTCCAATGGTGTAGGTTTTAATTCCAAACTCCACGGCCAATTCGGTAGCAATCTTGGGATCGATAAAACCCGAATTATTGACTCCATCGGTCAGTAAAATAATAATTTTACTTTTCGCTTTGCTGTCTTTTAACCGATTTACAGAAGTAGCCAACCCCATTCCAATGGCCGTACCGTCTTCGATAAGTCCTTGAAAGGAAATCTCACGGAGGGATACCTTGACAATACTCTTGTCGCTTGTGATTGGTGTTTTGGTATAACTCTCCCCCGCATAGACCACCAGACCGATCCGATCGGACATTCGGTCTTCCACAAAGGTTTCAGCAACCCGTTTGAGCGCAGTAAGCCGATCCGGTTTTAAATCTTGAGCCAACATACTGGAAGAAACATCAATTGCCATCACAATATCGATTCCCTTGTTGGTTTTGGTTCGAGTAGAAACATCGACCGTTTGGGGTCTTGCGATGGCAAGAATGAGAAGTCCCATCGCCAATAGACGAAATCCATACAAAAATGGATAGAGTGTGGACCAAATTGAAGACTTGCCTTGAAAGCCAGAGAGACTGGGAATTTTTAAAACTGCTTGTTTCTTTTTCCAGGTGAAGAAGTGCCAAGCCAAAGCCAGGGGCAACAAGAGCAGTAGCCAGAGGTAATTGGGATTCGCAAAATAAATTCCTTCAAACATAGATTAAAGTTGTTTTATCAATTCTAGACTGTTGATGATCCGTTGTTCGATCTGGGCTGCATAGCGATCGCCTTTTTCAAACATCATTGTCAAAATGATTGTTCCTTCTTCAAAAGTAAACAGCAGCGCGTTAAAGGAACACCGCACCCGTTCTGAGTCGCCTTTTTTGGGATAATCTAAGGTCCCGTAAATTTTGGCCACAGGTACTCCAGAGGGAAGCTCTATAGCGTCGTTTTTCATTA
>CAXGYE010000078.1:0-6359 GCA_964013865.1 uncultured Flavobacteriaceae bacterium | reverse complement strand
TTGGAGACTCGAGTATTGCTCAGCGAGGGGTTAACACCAAAAGGAAAGCCTGCGGAACACACCTTAATGGCGATTGACCACCATTATGCCTTGGAACAGATTTTAGGTTGGGCAGAACAAAAAGAGGTTTTGACCTTAGCCCATCTCAAGGAAATTGCTGCAGCGGTTTTAAAAAATGCGGGAAGCGAGATCCATACTGCTTTAGGGACTTTTGATTCTTCAAAGGGCGATTTAAGATTACTGAATGTCCATGCTGGGAATAGTTCATTTCCCAATTATGATAAAATCCCTCGACTGCTAGATGATTTGGTTTCCCATATAGCCACTGCCCTTCCTCAGGTCAAAGGTTTTAAGGCAGTGCATGACTTGGCTTTTGAAGCGCATTATCAGTTAGTTAGTATTCATCCTTGGGCAGACGGAAACGGAAGGACATCCCGGCTGTTGATGAATTACATACAACATTTTCACGGAGAACCTTTAAGTGTGGTTCACCTAGAAGACAAAGCCGCCTATTTTAACGCGTTAGAAAAAACCCGTTCCACAAAGAACCCTAAAGTGTTTAGCACTTTTATGTACAGCCAACTTGAAAAGCACCTCAAATCTGAAATAAAAAAACTGGATCGTCCGTTTAAAAAAGGAAAAGGAGAAAGTGGTATTTCGTTGGTTTTTTAACTCGTCAAACTGTTAAACAACTGCTCCAAACTTTCATTTTTAAGCTGTAGTTTAAGAATTTTTAAACCATTATCATGAGCAAAATCAAAGACAACAGGGCGGAGGTCTTCGCTTCCTTTGATGTGGATTTCGTAGTCAAAATCATGGGTGTTTTTCACCTTTTCCACTTTGGGAATACGGGCTAGGGCTTCGGTTTCCACGCGGTAGTCAAAGCTGACTTCGATGATTTGTTTTTGGTCTTTTCTCAGAACCTCCAAGGCTTGGTCCAAAACAATTTCGCCTTTGTGGATAATCAATACCCGATCACAAAGCGCATCCACTTCCTGAAGGATGTGGGTGGAGAGCAACACGGTTTTATCTTTTCCCAAACTGCGAATGAGTTTTCGAATTTCCACCAACTGATTGGGATCCAGTCCTGTAGTAGGTTCATCTAAGATCACCAATTTGGGATCGTGGAGTAGGGCAGCAGCCAGACCGACACGTTGTTTGTACCCTTTGGAAAGGGTTTGAATTTTCTTTTTTTGATGGTCAAGGAGGCCCGTTTGTTCCATGAGTTGATCAATGGGAGGATTTTTCAATCGGTATAAATCTGCGACATACTGCAGGTATTCCTTGACATACATTTCGGGGTAAAGGGGGTTGTTTTCGGTGAGGTACCCCACTTGTTTTTGAATGGCTCGTAATTCGGTTTTTAAGTCTTTTTCAAAAAAATCCACCTTGCCTTCCCACTGGGTGTAGTAGCCTGTCAGGATTTTCATCAAGGTAGATTTTCCCGCACCGTTAGGACCCAAGAGTCCCACGACTTCTCCTTTTTTTAAGGTCAAAGAAACCCCTTTGAGGGCCTGGACCTCCCCAAAGTTTTTGGCCACATTTTCTAAGACAAGACTCATGGTATTTTTAGTTAAAGATACGCCATTCTCCTCAGATTTTTTTTGACCGTGCGCTCCGGCTTTCTAAGACCACGGTGGTCAAAATTAAAAGACCTCCAAAGATGCTTTTTAGATCAGGAATTTCAGATAAAAACAGTGCGCCAAGCAGTACACCGAATAGCGGCTGCACACTGCTTAGGATACTGGCGGTACTGATGCTGAAATGGCTAAAACTACTGAGGAAAAGGGTATGGCCTAAGGCGGTTGTAACTGCTCCTAGTACAAGTAGATAGGGCCATTGAGAGCTGAGGTCTGCCTCGGGATAGATCCAAAGTACGGGAAGTAAAAGGAGGACAATTACCCCGAGTTGATAGATCATCTGTATGGAGCCGTTGCCCATGGCATTGTGTTTTTTTAGAATTAAGTTTCTGAGGGAATATGCCAGAGCAGAAAATAAACCGATAAGCAGTCCTTGGGTAGCCGTATTTTTTAAATCAAATTCGGGGACTAAAAAATAAATCCCTACTAAAATAAGAATACCTAAGAGCAAATGCCTTTTTTGAAGTTGAACCGGTATAAAAAAAGGTTCTAGAAATACCGTGATAATGGGGTAGGTAAACAGGGACAGCATCCCGATGGCAACATTACTCCACTGCAACGCAAAGAAATAGGTGATCCAGTGCAGCGCCATAAAAAAGCCACTCCACCAGACCGCAGCCCCGTGCTTTTTCCAGTTGATCTGAAAACGAAACTTTTTATAACGCGCATAAAGTAGGAGTAGCACAATTGCGATCAAAGAACGAAACCAAATAGAAACCGGAGGAGGAAGTGCGATGTAGCGACCCAAGACCCCAGAGGTGCTGATGAAGAGCATGCCTAAATTGAGCAAGAGCGCGTAATAAAGGTGTGGATTTTTGGACTTCAAGTTTTGATTTTAAAGACTTAAAGAAACAAAATTGCATCGAGTTTCTCTTTTCTTAGGGACAGATTATTTTAACAAAAAAGGGATCAAGCGATCCTCAATCAAACTGGACCATCCCTTCTCCATACTTTTTTGACTAAATTCCTCCATTTCAGGGAACGGACTTAGGATACGTGCTTCTAGATGTAGGTGACTTCCGTTTGGCATCTTTTCCATTTAAAAGAAACAATGTAATCCCCCTCGTATTCCTCATACTGCCAGTGATACGCTATTTTTTGACCCGGTTCAACTTCTACCACACGCCACTTATGAGTAAATATTTTGCCTTTGTATTCAAAAGCAAAAGCAGTTTCAAACCCCACTTTCGCTTTAAATTCTTTTAGCTCTTGAAAATACCATTGTTGCATTTGGTCAAGCTCTGTAAGTGCAGACCAAAGTGTTGTACAAGAGATAGGGATTGTTTTTCGGAGTGTAATCATGATTCTGGGACTTTATGAGAAAAGTGCAAGTTAAAAAAAATCCCTAAAAATTTGTTTTTGCAAAAAGCAATAGTACATTTGTCAAGATTTTAACAAAATGAAAAACACATTCTTTTACTACAACAACTTTTACTACTTCTATACAGAAGCAGATAGGACTTTGTAGTATTGGAATAACAATATAGAATTAAAAAGTCCTGAGTTTATCGGGACTTTTTTTTTGAATTAAAATGAAAGAAAAAACAAAAGTAGCCATTCAAGGAAAGCAAGGATCTTTCCATCACATCGTAGCCCAGCACTACTTTGGGGATGCGTTATCACTGATTCCCTGTGATACCTTTGATGCAACTATAGCTTCACTAGTGACCAATACTGCGGATCAGGCCGTGATGGCTATTGAAAATTCAATCGCGGGTTCCATTATTCCCAACTACGCTTTAATCGATCAAAACGACTTGAAAATTGTCGGGGAATACGGTTTGAGCATTCATCACAATTTTATGGCACTGCCTGGGCAGACTCTTTCAGACATTAAGGAAGTTCATTCGCATCCCATGGCGTTATTACAATGTAAAAACTTTTTTCAGCAGCATCCTCATATTCGTTTGGTGGAAGCTGAAGATACAGCAGAGGAAGCCCAAAGGATTTCTAAAAATCAAATCAAAGGTATTGGTGCCATTGCCAGTCAGGAGGCTGCTGACCTGTACCAGTTGACTGTCTTTGCATCCTCCATTCAAACCATTAAAAACAATGTAACTCGTTTTGTAATTGTCCAGAAAAAGGGTGATTTGGTACCCGAAACACAGATCAACAAAGCCGCACTAAAATTTACATTAGATCACCAGCGGGGGAGTTTAGCCGCTGTGCTGAATGTGATGAGCGATTGTCAGCTGAATTTGACCAAAATCCAATCACTACCCGTAATTGAAACCCCAGGGAAATATGCATTTTTTGTAGATGTTACTTTTGAGGATTTTAGTCATTACGACAAAGCGAGAAAGTTAATTGCCATTATGGCTTCGAAATTTAAAATCTTAGGCGAGTACGCCCAGCACCAAAGATGAAAACAGCTACGCGATTACAGAGTGTCAAGGAGTACTACTTTTCTCGAAAGTTAAGAGAAGTAGCTGCGATGATTAAAGAAGGGAAACCTGTCATCAATATGGGAATAGGGAGTCCTGATCTGGAGCCTCACCCAGAGGTCGTACGCGCTTTAAATGAAGCGATGCAGCATCCTAAAGCCCACATGTACCAAAGCTATCAAGGGCTGCCAGAATTGCGCAAAGCAATTTCTGATTTTTATAAAACCCATTACGAGGTTACCTTAGATCCCAATTCGGAAATACTTCCTTTGATGGGATCCAAAGAAGGGATTATGCATCTATCCATGGCGTATCTCAATCCCGGAGATCAGGTTCTAATTCCCAATCCTGGTTACCCGACCTACGCTTCGGTAACCCGTTTGATGGAAGCAGAGGCGGTGGTGTATGACTTAAAAGCAACTCACGGCTGGCAACCTGATTTTGAGGCATTAGAAGCACTGGATACCTCTAAAGTCAAGATCATGTGGCTCAATTATCCTCATATGCCTACAGGAACGGATGTATCCCTAGTAGCTTTTGACCGCTTAATTGGATGGGCAAAAGAACGCGATATTTTGTTGGTCAACGACAATCCCTACAGTTTTGTCTTAACTGAAAAACCACAAAGTCTCTTGTCTCGTCCGGGTGCTAAGGACGTTGCTGTAGAGCTGAATTCCCTGAGTAAATCATTTAATATGGCGGGTTGGCGTGTGGGAATGCTCTCTGGGAAAGCGGATGTTTTACAGGAGACACTTAAAGTCAAAAGCAATATGGACTCGGGTATGTTTTTCGGGGTGCAGCAAGGAGCTATCGCTGCTTTAAAAATGACACCTGATTGGTTTGCAGAACTCAACAGCATCTATAAAAAACGCAGTGCTTTGATGAGGGTCTTGGCCCAAAAATTAGGTGCCTCAGTAGTGTCGAACAGTGTAGGTCTTTTTTTATGGGCAAAGCTTCCTGAAGATGCTCCAGATGCGGAGACCTTTATAAATACTGTCTTACATCAGAACAACATTTTTATCACCCCGGGAACTATTTTTGGAAGTCAAGGAGAGGGCTACATACGATTCTCCCTATGTGTACCTGAAGCTACCATTGAAGAAGCTATAAAACGGATCGAATTATGAAAATAGGAATCATCGGATTGGGGTTGATTGGTGGGTCTTTTGCTTTGGCGGCAAGAAAGCATGTTGCTGGCTGTGAATTGTTTGGCGAAGACCAAAATAGGGACCATCAAAAAGAAGCCCTTGCCTTGGGTCTAATAGACAAGACCTTGGGAGCTTCAACTTATGCAGCTATGGATGTCATTATTTTAGCCATTCCTGTTGATGCAGCACTTGAGTTAGCTCAGCCGATACTAGATCAAATGAATGACAACGCTCTTTTACTTGATGTAGGCTCTACCAAGTTCTTGATTTGTTCCGCATTGGAACAGCATCCAAAGCGCAATCAATTTTTAGCGACACATCCCATAGCAGGAACTGAATTTTCGGGACCTTCAGCAGCCTTTGCTACTTTGTACAAAGGAAAAGCACAAATCTTGTGTGAGGCCCATAAGACAAGACCGGACCTTTTAGAATGGGCAGTGCAGTGGTTTAAAAATATGGAGATGGAAATCAAAGAAATGGACCCAAAAGAACACGATCAGCACATCGCATACGTATCGCATTTGTCCCATATTTCCTCATTTATGTTGGGTAAAACCGTGATGGAAAAAGAAAAAGACGTACAGGCGATTTTTGATATGGCGGGTAGTGGATTTGCTTCTACCGTTCGTTTGGCAAAAAGTTCTCCTGCCATGTGGGCTCCCATATTTAAACAGAATCAAGAAAATATTTTAGAAGTGCTGGGCGAGTACATCGCCAATTTAGAAGAATTTAAATCGCTGATGGAACAACAGAATTTCGAGGCGATTTCTCAGAAAATGCAACAAACCAACGCCATCAAAACAATTTTGGCAGGAATTAATTAATGTAAAATAAGTATAAACGAACAAAAGATGGAAAACAAAAAAGAAATGCGTCAGTGGTTGGACAACTTTGGATTGGATCACCCACTGGTTATAGGAGGACCTTGTAGTGCAGAAACGGAAGAACAAGTGCTCAAAATTGCTCATGAACTCAAAGACACGGATGTAACGGTTTACCGAGCAGGAATCTGGAAACCCAGAACTCGTCCAGGAATGTTTGAAGGGGTGGGCGCTATAGGCTTGGGATGGCTAAAAAAAGTCAAAGAACAGACCGGTTTGCTCACCGCTACTGAGGTGGCCAACAAAGACCACGTAAAACTGGCCATCGAAAATGATGTGGACATTCTTTGGATTGGAGCCCGTTCT
>CAXGYE010000077.1:0-6375 GCA_964013865.1 uncultured Flavobacteriaceae bacterium | reverse complement strand
TTTATAAAACCGTAATCCAAGTTCAATTTAAAACAGCCTACGTTTTATTTCAAATCTTTCCGTTCCCAACCAAATAAAGATGTAGTAGTTGACAACACGAAAAAAAACTTGACATGAAAATAGAAAACACTTCTAAAATAGCAATTCGAGACAACCGATCCACTTGTCCGGTGAGTACGGCATTAGAAATAGTTGGAGATAAATGGTCATTGATCCTCATCCGAGATCTTTTTTTGCAACACACTACCTTTTCCGATTTTAGAAATTCTCCTGAAAATATTTCAACCAATATTCTTTCGGATCGAATCCATAAGTTGTCCCATTACAATCTAATAGCGCACCGTCTACATCCAAAAAATCGAAAAATAAAACAGTATTATCTTACCGAGGCAGGTATGAAGCTGTACTCTATGATTTACGAATTGTCTATGTGGAGCAAAGAATATTTAGACATGGAATTTCATCCTTTTTCAACTAAGTGGTATCAAAATACTGATGGAGTCAAGCGTGAAAAAGTAATCCAGAAAACCATAAAAGAGTACAAAAAATTCAAGGAAAAACTCTTGATGGCATCCTAATAAACTCCCTTTGATTCTCGTTTTTCTTTCTCATTTTCAATTTCATTTCCTTAGCTTGATCTATATTTGATCCATGTCAAAAGCGATAAATCAACTTATTGAGTCAGAACAAAAAGCAGCCACTCTTTTTCGAGAAATAGAAAATAGCCAACTCGTCCAACCTGGAAAAACAGAACGAGAAATAAACCAAGCAGTTTATGATTTAGCTTTTGAACTCTTTGGCATAAAAAAATACTGGCACAAACGGATTGTTCGAGCGGGAGAAAACACCTTGTTCCCCTATGATGAAAATCCCGAAAATCTCATCATTAAAGAAGACGATATTGTATTCTTAGATTTTGGCCCTATTTTCGAAGATTGGGAAGCGGATTACGGAAGAACCTATGTACTAGGAGGAGATCCCTTAAAACAAAAACTGGTCTCAGATATTGAAGCCGCTTGGAAAGAAGCAAGTACTTTTTTTCACTCCCAAAAAGAGATCAGCGGAGCTGCACTATATAAATATTGTTGTGATTTGGCTACCGACAAAGGTTGGGAATTTGGAGGGCCTATTGCAGGACATCTCATCGGTCATTTCCCACACGAAAAACTCGAAAAAGAAGACAAAACAAATTATATCCATCCAGAAAATCACATCGATATGAATGCTCCAAACCAAAAGGGAGAACAGAGGCATTGGATCTTAGAAATCCATTTTGTAGATCGACAAAAAAAGATTGGAGGATTTTTCGAACAACTGTTAATCCCCTAACATTAATGAAAGAATTTTGGAACGCACGGTACAACGAGATAAACTATGCTTACGGAAAAAATCCAAACCAGTATTTTAAAGATCAAATAGACCTGCTGCCCCCTGGCAAAATACTCCTAGCGGCGGAGGGAGAAGGAAGAAATGCAGTCTATGCAGCAAGCTTAGGATGGGATGTGTTTGCTTATGATTTTAGTGAAAAGGCCTACCAAAAAGCAATGGCTTTAGCTCGGGAAAAACAAGTTGAAATCAACTATCAAATTGCCTCTTTAAGCGACCTCACTTTCGCAAATGCCTTTTTTGATGTGATTGGACTGATTTATGTTCACTTCCCCGATTCCATACGAACTTCAAATCACCAAAAACTTTGTTCTTTACTTAAAATAAGAGGACGGATTATTCTAGAAGCTTTCAGTACCAACCACCCACAGTACCAAAAAATAAATCCTCGTGTGGGAGGACCCAAAATGCCTACTCAATTGTACAGCGAAGAAAAACTACGCACTGACTTTGAAGGTTTTGAATTTACTCAACTCAAAGAAGAAAAAATTACATTAGAAGAAGGTACATTTCACAACGGAATTACTACAGTGATGAGAATGCACGCACTAAAGTGATTTTTAAAAAAGTATTCAAACCATTTTTTTTATACTTTCACCAAAAAAAACAAATTTAGGTCGAAATGAGAAGCACAATACCTATTTAATCAAATAGGATAAAACAAGCGAGTCCTTTACGATCCTTGAAAATTAGGTTAGCGCTATTTTAAATTCTTCTTTTAAAACCGGTTTACTATCAATAATTCAAATTCTATAAAAAACGTTTGGCAATTCAACAGTCTTCATTTTTCTGCTCAATCAATACCAACCCGAGTCTTCAAATCAAATACTTTGAACTCCTTTAACAGAAAAACAGCCCTTGTACTTGTACTTTTATTTTTTGTTTTTGAGGCCCTGGCTCAAGAAGAAAAAAGGACGGTAACCGTAAAAAAAATAAGTCAACCGATTGTTTTAGACGGTGTTTTGGATGAGGAGGTTTGGAGTAAGGCCGATCGTGCAGACGATTTTTGGCAACAATTCCCAACTGACTCCTTAAAAGCACAAGACAAAACCGAAGTAAAACTACTCTATACCGATACGCATTTATATGTAGGTATTACTGCACATTCTATCGGAGATAATTATACAATAAACTCCCTTAGGAGGGATTATAGTTCCCGAAACAACGATAATGTTACCCTAATTTTTGACACCTTCAACGACGGTCAAAATGCTTTTCTGTTTGGTGTAAATGCCTACGGTGTTCAGCGGGAAGCGCTTGTGTCAGACCGGGGGATCGACACCCGAGGATTTAACCTTACCTGGGATACCAAATGGAAATCGGAAAGCACCTACACCGATGAAAACTATGTATTGGAACTTGAGATTCCGTTTAGTTCTTTAAAATATCCTGAAAATTCTAATGTATGGGGATTTCAATCCTACCGATATGATTTCCAAAGGAATGAAAGGAGTATTTGGACAAACGTAGACCAAACGCAGTTCCCTATTAATATTGGATATTTTGGTGAAATTATTTTCGAAGAACCCCTGAAAAAAAATAAAACCCCGTTCTACCTGATTCCATACATCAATGCCCTTACCTCAAAAGATTATACTAACAGTAGCACTAACAGTTCTTTTTTCACGGGAGGGGATCTAAAAATTGCCATTGGTACGGGACTAAATTTGGATGTGACGCTTAACCCTGACTTTTCAAACGTAGAAGTAGATGACGTAATAACCAACCTCACACGATTTGAAATTACCTTACCCGAAAAAAGACAGTTTTTTATTGATAATGGAGACCTTTTCGGAAGCTATGGAAGTTTTAGAGATGCGATTCCTTTTTTCTCTAGAAGAATTGGAATTCAAAAGGATACTGAGGGAAATACCATACAAAACGATATTATCGGAGGGGTTCGTTTGAGTGGTAAGCTGGATGAAAATTGGCGGTTAGGAGTTTTAAGTATTCAAAATAAAGAAGACCTTAGTAACGAAATTGCTTCAAACAACAACGCCATGTTTGCCTTGCAAAGGAAAGTTTTTGGAGAGTCTCAGGTAGGGGTTTTTATGGTCAATCGACAAAGTCTAAAAGACTATGATTTCGTAGCGGAAAAAGACACCTACAACCGTGTCATTGGATTGGACTACAACCTGGCCTCTGCAAACAACCGATGGATTGGGAAGTTTTATACCCACAAATCTTTTCAGCCCGATGACAACAAAGGAAATCTCTCCAGCTTTGCCTCGGTACTATACAACACCCGAATCTGGCAATTTTACTCCAATACGGTTTATGTAGATGAAGACTTTCGGTCGGATTTAGGTTTTATTCGAAGAACAGGAATTGTCAAATCTGGAAACCGTGTACGGCGAAGCTTCTATCCCAAAACAGGAAAAATCAATTCTCATAGTTTTCAACTGTTGAATTTAATGTGGTTTCAGCAAAATTTGGATTATTTGAAAACCGATCACTCACTGAGTGCCAACTACACCCTGCAGACCAATGCCCAAAATCAGTTAGAATTCGAATTTAGTCGCGATTATGTTTACCTGTTTGACAGTTTTGATCCCACACGATCAGAAGAGGCCGTTCCCCTTCCTAGCAATTCAGAATATACTTACAACGATTGGAGTTTAGAGTATCGACTCAATTTTGCCAATCCCTTTATTTTTAATTCTCAAATTTCCTATGGAGGATTTTTTAATGGTGAAAAATTTTCGCTCACAGGAACAACTGGTTATCGATTCCAGCCGAATTTTATTTTAAGTGTCCAATGGGACTACAACCGCATTGAATTGCCCAAACCCTATACAACTGCAGATCTCATCTTAATCCGACCCAAATTTGATGTCACCTTTAGTAAAAAATTGTTTTGGTCCACACTGATTCAATACAGCAACCAAACTGATAACCTGGGGATTAACTCAAGATTGCAATGGCGCTTTGCTCCGCTTTCTGACCTCTACCTGGTTTACAATGACAACTATTACACCCAGCAGTTTGGGCCAACCTTCCGATCGATCAATCTAAAACTGACTTATTGGATCAGTATGTGATGTAGCATGCTAAAGCCAACAATTCTAAAGTTTGCAAAATCAGTTGTTTTTCGAAAACTTAGAATTGATATTTTGCCTCAAGACACCGCATTGCATTTAATTTATTTTTACCTTTTTACTAAAATCAGTACTGATGTCTTTTTTAAACTCACTTTGGAATGAAATTATAGGCTTTTTTGGAGTCAATCAATTCCTCACTATTTTACAAAAGCAAGACTATGCACTCCTATTAACCTATGAAGGAATCGTGGCTTTGGTGCTTCCCATCATTCCGCTTCTTCTCTTCCTAGAACTCTTCTTGGGTTTTATCTATAAAAAACCTCAAACCAAAGTATATAAAGTCATATTTTTAATTTACCTCTCCAATCGGATACTGGGAAGGTTTATCTCTATTGGGATGGTGGCTTTTTGTATTGGGATGTTTCAACCCTTTGCGTTGGTCGAAGTTCCGATGACCTGGTATGGGTTTCTTTACGGATATATTGTCTGGGAATTTGCTCATTTCATCTATCATTTCCTCGCCCATAAAGTACGTTTGTTTTGGTGTCTTCACGCCACGCATCACAGTCCTGAAGAGATGAATCTCAGTGTGACCCATGCCCATTTTTTTCTCGAGGCGCCCTATGCAGACTTTATCCGTACATCCATTTGTATTTTGATGGGGGTAGATCCAATCATGCTTTTTACCATCATGTTCATCGATGGAACCTATGGTGCCTTTATCCATGTAGGTGAAAACTTAATCAAAGATGCTCGGTTTGGGTTTTTGAATAAGATTCTGCTCACCCCCTCTCATCACAGGGTACATCACGCGCGCAATCCTTTGTATTTGGATACAAACTATTGTAACCTTTTGAATATCTGGGATCGTATTTTTGGCACCTACCAAGAAGAAGATCCGAACCTTACTATCGATTACGGCATCACAAGGCCGATCAACTCAGGGAGTTTTGTACAGGTGTATTTTGGTGAATTTATTCATTTGGTCAAAGACGTAATCAACGCTCCTGGGATAGCCAACAAGTTCCGTTATCTTTTTTATCCTCCCGGTTGGAGTCATGATTCGGGCCATCAGACAGCAAAAATGATCCGTAAAGCCTATTTAACTAAAAACGAATAGTCAAAATCAAATTAAACGTTTTATTTTTGCTCTCTGTCTCAATAAGAATTGAACTAAACTATGAAAAAAAATACAGGCTATTACTTCAGATTGATTCATCGCTATTTAGGATTCTACCTTGTGGGAGTCATGGCGGTGTACGCCTTTAGTGGAACCATCATGATTTTTAGACGAACAGATACGTTTAAAAAGGTGACCGAAGTGCAAAAACAACTAGAACCCCAGTTAGACGAATATACGCTAGGCAAAAATCTCAGTATCAAAAATCTGAAAATCACCAAAACGGAAGACGAAGTTCTCTACTTTGCAGAGGGTCAATACAATCAAACCACAGGAGAGGCGCTTTACTTAAAAAAAGAATTGCCCTACGTCATTGAAAAAATGGAAAAGCTACACAAAGCCACTACCGAGAGTCCCATTTATTGGTTGAATATCTTTTTTGGAGTTTCTCTGTTGTTTTTTGTCGTTTCTGCGTTTTGGATGTTTTTACCCCAAACCACTGTGTTTAAAAAAGGGGTTTACTTTTCCTTAGCAGGCTTGGTGATGACCTTACTCATCTTGTTTCTTTAACTTCCACTAAGGATTAAATTCCAAATACCACAATCTCTTTTGTTAAGTGATTGTGACATTACTTTAATTAACCTAGATCCCCTTTTCCAAATCAAGGCCAGAAGTGTAATGCAAAACAAAAAAAGCCCTCCATTTCACTGGAAAGCTTCTCACTGGTTGTAAACATTGGGGTTTTCCCAATTTAACAACACACAACATCTTAAAAAGTGCGGTCTGGACGGGACTCGAACCCGCGACCCCATGCGTGACAGGCATGTA
>CAXGYE010000076.1:0-6433 GCA_964013865.1 uncultured Flavobacteriaceae bacterium | reverse complement strand
GTAGATGTTGTTCTGAGCGGCCCTGATGACAACAAAATCTCTCTAGACCACCCCGTAAAGAAACACTATCAAGGTCTTACTTTTTTTTACACTAAAAAAGGGAAGATTCACTGGATCAAGACCCTTTTTAAAAATAATTTTTTTAAACTTCTCATTGATATTTTCCATTGTCCTGTGGCCTCTTATGACTTGATTATAAATGATTTCGAACCCGTAACAGCCTGGTCTTGTTATTTGAAAAACAAAAAATGTGTTGCCTTAAGCAATCAGTACGCCCTATTTTCCGACAAAGGTCCGAAATTAAAAAAGCGGTTTCATACAACCCTAAAAATGCTTCGCTACTTTGCACCAGTTTCCCATGGTTATGGTTTGCACTTTAAAAGGTTTGACGACACTATATTTCTTCCTATCATTCGAAAAAAAATTAGAAAACTGAACGTAAATGACTTGGGGTATTTTTTAGTCTATCTTCCCAGTTATGGCAAGGAGGCAATCCAAAACGTTTTAGTTACTTTTCCTAAAACCAATTGGGTTGTTTTTTCTCCAGAAGTTAAAACCTCACAGCTAGAAAACAACATTCAATGGGAACCTATAAATGAAAATACTTTTTTGAAAAGTATCGCAAGCTGTAAGGGGGTGGTAACAGCTGCTGGGTTTTCTACTTTATCCGAGGCCTTGTATTTGAAAAAACCTCTTTTAACAATACCTATCTCCTCTCAAATTGAACAAGCTTACAATGCCGCAATGATAAGCGAAATGGGAGGAAAGGTGCTCAAGCGTTTTACTGTCAAGCAAAGAAAACAAATTCAAAAGTGGATTGAGAATCCGAAAGTAATTCCTGCAGAACTGGAACAAAGGAACTACGAAGTTGTAGATCGCATTCTCTTGGATTATATTAAATCGCTTTTAAATCTTGAACAAGTACGCACCTAAACTGAACAACTCATATCAGCACCACAGCACTGCGGAGATTTAATTTTTCCTTCACAACTTCTGCAGACAGAGATTTGAACCTCTGTTCCATCATGCAAAGTCAGGTGGTCATTTTCTAACGGTTGGTCGCATTTGGCACAGCTGGCGTTGACCGCCATGCCGCAAGATGCACATTCATAAGTAGCCATAATTTGTTTTTTTTAAGTAGTCTAAAGTTACTCTTTTTTTGTCAAAATCAACCCCCATTGAAACAAACGAATCAGTAACCAAAGCCACGGAGCACCGTGCAGCAACAGGTCAAAATAATCCATACCTCCCATACCAATACCACCACCTGCAATCCAACGGATTTTTCCCAAGAGGTGGGGCTCTGGCGTAAAAGGGGCCAGACCAAGAGTCAGCGCGATAATCAAAGGGATTATAAAGGGTAGTTTTTTACTCATATTAGTTTATTGTAGAACTGCTACTGGCCAAGGAACTTGTTCACCAGTGGCTTTAAATTTTGGCATTTGAGCATCCACTTTGATCAAATGCTCTGTAAGTGTTTGGGCTAATTTAAAGGTTTGTTCCTTATTTTCTTTAGCCAAATTGTTCTCCTCTCCAATATCGGAGGGCAAATGGTACAATTCGAGACGTTGGTCCTCATGAAAATAAATCAGTTTCCAAGGACCTTCACGCACGGCACTGTAACTCCCTATTCCTGGTCCGGAAGGGCCCCATGCATTTGGGTAATGCCAGTACAAGGGACGTTCTTCAACTTTATTATTATGGTCTTCCAACAAAGAAACAAAACTCATTCCATCCAGGGTTTGAGGTAGTTCTGCTGAATCTACATCTGCCATTTCCAAGATCGATGGAAAAAAATCTTCAATTATTAAAGGGGTCGAGTTTTCACTAGCCGGAGCAGTCTTACCCGGCCAATACGCCAACATAGGCACTCGTATTCCTCCTTCATAAATGGATCCCTTCCCGCTTTTTAAGGGGAGATTATGCGTGTGTTTTTCACCTCCTCGAGCCACTGCACTCAAGCCGCCATTGTCTGACATAAACAAGATAATGGTATGGTCTTCAAGTTGGTTCGTTTTTAAATAATCCAACACCTCTCCTAGCGCGGTGTCCATACTTTCGATCATGGAAGCGTATCGGGCTTCAGGCTCTTCCATGCCCTTTTCTCTGTAAGGCTTTATATACCTGTCATTTGCCATCAAAGGGGTATGAATTCCGTACAGCGCAAAATACAAGAAAAAGGGTTGTTTTTTAGCTACAGGTTCGTCCAATGCTGTGCGTACTTCCTTTGAGAGTACTTCCGTTAAAAAAAGATCCTCTCCATGGTATTTTTCCAAACCCGGAACCGCCCAAACTTCTTTCCCTTTTTTTCCATTTCCAAAGTTTTCACGTCCCAAATAACTTTCTGGAGCTCCCGCAGCATGCCCTGCAATATTGATCTGAAATCCGAGATTTATGGGGTTTGAGGAAGGATAGCCGATGGCACCAAAATGTGCTTTCCCAGCGTGAAGGGTAAAATATCCTTTCTCTGATAGCAGCTGTGGAAGGGGCTTGGCATAAGCAGCATTTGGAGTCGCTGCCTCCAGGCCAATACCATTGTAATTCCAATCGGGAAAAGCTAACGTGGGGTGGTTCAACTCCATCGGTTGCAGTTTATCCGGTTGTAAGGTCCAGTTGGTCACCCGATGGCGGGCTGCATTCATTCCCGTCATCAAACTCACCCGTGTAGGAGAGCAAACCGGAGTGGCATAAGCATTGGTGAATTTTACCCCCTTTTTTGCCAAGCGTTCCATATTGGGAGTTTTGTATGTCTTGTTAAAATTCGTAGGCTGTTCCCAAAAAGGCACCGAGGTGTCTTGCCAACCCATATCGTCCACAAAAAACAAAATAATATTGGGAGGAGACGTTTGTTCCTTTTCAGGCTGACAGCCTATTAAAAATAAAGAGAGTAAAACGAAAAGCGTGTGAGTTTGTCGCATCCTATTCATTGATTTCTGGTGCTTTAAAAAGTCCTATAGTATTGATCACTACTTGAGCTTTGGTATCGGTTACCATAAAACGTACGGCTTCGACACGTTGGGTTTCAAATCGAATCAAGCGTTTGTTTCCAACGGTAGATCCTTCATAAATTTTCTTCCAAGTTCCTTCGGTCATTACCTCAAAAGTAAACGCTTTGATACGCTGTCCTAGGGGAATGTACTCCTGTATCATAAACGTATTGGCCGCTATTGGCTTTTCAAGAGTAACGCTTATGGTGGGTTTTGAATCCGCAGAAGCTGCTGCCCAATAGGAATTTAAATCCTCATCCAGCAACTGTTTCTTTGGAAAACCATTTACTTCAGAAGAAGTAGTTACCTTTTGATTTAACAGGTAATTTTTTGAAAAAGTTTCTTTTAAAAAAGTAGCCAGAGCATTTAAATTAGCAACTTCATTTTCGTGAACCAACCCTCGTGTATCTACGGGTAAATTCAACAGGAGCGAACTATTTAAGCCCACTGAATTATAATAGATATCTACTAATTTAGATAACGACTTCACTTGGTCATCTTGTTCAGGATGATAGTACCATCCGGGGCGTATGGACACATCGGTTTCTGTGGGCACCCAGTGGGTTCCGTTTTCTTGACCGGCTGCAAAACGCTGGAAATCAGGCATTCCCCCGTAAACACTATCTCGGAAAATGGGAGACCACGTGGTCTCATTGGCATACCCTTTTTCATTTCCTACCCAACGAATGTCGGGTCCTGCATCGCTAAAAATAACGGCCTGAGGCTGCAGTTCTCTTACCAAACCAATGGTATTGGGCCAGTCATAATAGGTGCGTTTGTCCACGCGTCGCTCTTCATTCGCTCCTCCGTAATATCCATCTCCCCCATTAGCTCCGTCAAACCATACTTCAAAAATTTCACCGTATTCAGTTAAGAGCTCGGTCAATTGATTTCTGAAATACGTAATGTATTCTGGCTTTCCATAATCGGGATGATTTCGATCCCAAGGGGAAAGGTAGACTCCAAACTTGAGTCCGTATTCTTTACACGCCTCTGAGAGTTCTCGAATCAAATCTCCCTTCCCCTCCCTCCAAGGAGAATTTTTTACAGAATGTTCTGTATAGTTACTCGGCCACAAACAAAATCCGTCATGGTGTTTTGCCGTAATGATGATGCCTTTCATCCCTGCCTCTTTAGCTACTCGTGCCCATTGACGAGTATCCAATTCAGTAGGGTTAAATTGCTGGGGCTGTTCATCTCCAAAACCCCATTCCTTGTTGGTAAACGTATTCATATTAAAATGAATAAAGGCGTAGTACTCCAACTCCTGCCAAGCCATTTGATAGGCGTTGGGCACAGGTTCAACAGCTGCAATGGTGCTTCGTTTTTTGGTACAACTCATTAAAAACCCTACAAAAAGAAGGGTGACAACTAACTTATTACGGGTAACTATTTTCACGTTTCTATTTTTTAAATTTTGGATCGATAAATTCCCAATCACGGATATGCGGATGGCGGTGGGCAAGCCGCTGTAAGGAATCTATTTTTTGAATGACTTCTGGTTGTCTTGCGGCAAGATTTTCTGTTTCAAGAGGGTCGTTTTTTAAATTGTAAAGTTCCCAAGCCGCACCAGGATCGGTTTTCATGTCAATTTTCACCCCTTTCCAATCTCCCATTCGCACTGCAATTTGTCCTCTTTTTTCAGGATATTCGAAATACAGATACGGATGGTTTTTTTGTCCTTCTTTTCCTAATAATTCGGGGAGTAAGGAAATCCCATCAGGTGAAGTGGGCTCTTGCCCCGAAAGATCTGCGAAGGTATTGTACATGTCCCAATGTCCGGAAACCAAATCGGAAGTTTGACCTGGCTTGATTTTATTTTTCCAATAGGCAATAAAAGGCACTCGAATACCTCCTTCATACACATCCATTTTTAAACCTCGAAACCCAGCAGCACTGTTAAAATAGTCTGCATCGACGCCTCCCGCAAAGGTGGGTCCGTTGTCGCTAGAGAACAGAATCAAAGTGTTTTCCTCTTGTCCCCGCGCTTTGACGGCTTCCCAAATTTTACCCACCTCACTATCCAAGTGGGTAATCATCGCAGCATAGGCAGAAAGCGGATATTGGTGGGCGGTGTAGCCTTGGTTTCCGTAGTAGGGTTGTTCCTCAAACTGTCCTTGGTATTGCAACACTAAACTGTCTGGAACTTGAAGTGAAACGTGCGGTATGGGAGAAGGGTAATACAAGAAAAAAGGCTTTTCCACAGCGGTGGTATCCAAAAAGTGAAGTGCTTTTTCAATCATTCGATCGGGGGCAAAGTCGTTTCCTTTAAATTGATCAAAAGCCGCTTGATCACTTCCCTCCTTAATTTGGTTGTGCACCAAAAAATAGTCGTTGTCCAAAGGGGCTACTTCGTCATTTTCCCATAGGTGGGTCGGATAGTAGTTATGAGCTTGTTTTTGATCAAGATAGCCGTAGTAATAATCAAATCCTTGCAGCAAAGGGCTCCCAGTGGTTCCGTTCATCCCCAACCCCCACTTACCAACCATAGCCGTTTGGTAGCCTGCTTTTTTCAGCATTTTCGCCAAGGTAAGAGTAGTTTCAGGAATGGGCATTTGACCGCCTTCTTTATCATCTGCAAACTGACCCAATTCGTAATTCCCACGAATGTACGCATGCCCCGCATGGGTTCCTGTGAGCAACATATAACGAGACGGCGCACAAACAGGTGCACCGGTATAATGTTGGGTAAACCGCATTCCCCCTGCTGCTAAACGATCTAAGTGGGGCGTTTTAATTTTTTCTTGACCATAGGCCCCGAGTTCTCCATAGCCCAAATCATCTGCAAAAATATAAATGATGTTTGGGGCTGGTGTCTTTACTGCTTGGGGATTCTTGCATCCAAAAAAACAAATTCCCAAAAGGATGAGTACACTTTTTTTCATAGTTAAATTTTGATGAAAATCTGTTTTTTATATAGCCAATAGCATAAATACCAAAGCCCTAACAACACAAAAAATCCTGAAGTAAGAGACGCAAACCAAGGAGAAAAACCTCCGATTAAACTGTTGGAAAAAGGGGTTATTATTTTTAAAAACAAGGTCCCTCCTCCCAAAGAAGCAAAGAGGTAAATAAAGAGTGGATTGACTCCAACCACTCGGAATACTAAAATCTTTTTTACAAGTGCTTTGATATCAATCAACCAAAAGCAAAAGGCCAAAGCGAGAAACGTCCATCCTGCAGAAAGCAAGACAAAAGAAGTTGTGGAAATACGTTTGATAACCGGAGTAAAAAAAGTAGAGAGGTAACCAAGAATTAAGGTTATAATTCCTGCGAGTACTAACTTTTTTAGTTTTTCTACCTGCGTAGAATTGTTCATCAACCATTTTCCGGCAACGACTCCCCAAAGCGTGTGAGCAGTGGTTGGAACAGCATTAAAAGCAGCCCAATGCCCCCCATATTCGTAACCACTAATCAAAATATTAAACCACGCTCCAAAATTCTCG
>CAXGYE010000075.1:0-6495 GCA_964013865.1 uncultured Flavobacteriaceae bacterium | reverse complement strand
ATCATTAACGAAAAAAGTACACGTGTCCAGGAGGTTCTTTCCAAAATGTCCTCCTTTGCTCAAGAGAGCTTTAGTGGTATTGGGGTGATTAAGTCGTATAATCTTCAGCGAGTTATGGATCAAGGATTTGACGATTTGGCCTCGGAAAGCTATCAAAAAAACATGTCTTTGGTCAAAGTTCAAGCGTGGTTTTTCCCTTTGATGATTTTATTAATTGGTTTTAGTAACCTCATTGTGATTTATGTAGGTGGAAATCAATATATAAATAATGAAATCGAAATTGGAGTACTGGCTGAGTTTATCATTTATGTCAATATGCTTACATGGCCTGTTGCGGTTGTCGGGTGGATTACCTCCATCGTACAACAAGCCGAAGCCTCGCAAGAGCGAATCAACCTCTTTTTAAAGGAAAAACCCGAAATCAAAGATGGCCCAGGAGTTCAAAAAGAAATCAAAGGAGCGCTAGAACTTAAAAATGTATCGCTTCGTTATCCGGAAACCCAAATTCAAGCACTTGAAAACATATCGATAAAAATACCCTCAGGAACTACCCTGGGAATCCTAGGTAACATCGGATCTGGAAAATCTACGCTGTTGGATTTAATCACACGACTTTACGATCCTTCCGAAGGGAAAATCCTGTTGGATGGAATCGATTTAAAAGAGTATACTTTAGAACAACTTCGTGAAGCTATTGGATCGATCCCCCAAAATGCGTTTTTATTTTCTGAAAGTATTGAAGACAATATTCGCTTTGGTTCTTTAAATGCAAGCAGGGAAGCCATTCAGGAAGCGAGTAAAGAGGCGGTTGTACACAAGAACATCATAGATTTTAAAGAAGGCTACCAAACCCTACTCGGAGAACGCGGAGTCACCTTATCTGGTGGTCAAATCCAGCGGGTTTCTATCGCTAGAGCTTTTATTAAAGATCCCAATATTTTACTCCTTGACGATTGCCTCTCTGCAGTAGACACAGACACCGAAGAGGAGATTTTAAAACATCTAAAAAAGATCGCTCAAAACAAAACAACATTAATTGTAAGTCATCGAATTTCATCCCTAAAACACGCTGACCAAATAATTGTTTTTGAAAATGGAAAAATAGTTCAACAAGGCAAACACCTTGATTTAATTGGGGCTCCAGGCTATTACAAAGAATTATTTGAAAAACAACAAGCAGACAGAAACAAATAATTTGTTTTGTTTAATTTTTTTAGTGAAATTGCTTAGTATATTTAAAAAATCTAAAACAAAATGCCAGATAATTTAGGCGAAAACCAAGAAGAAATATTCTCAAAAGTCCTCCGGGCAGGAAGACGTACATATTTTTTTGATGTCAGGGAAACCAAGGCCAGCGACTACTATTTAACCATTACAGAAAGTAAAAAATTTACCAATGAAGATGGTTCGTATTATTACAAAAAGCATAAAATCTATATCTATAAAGAAGATTTTGAAAGTTTCTCTAACTTCTTAAGTGAAACTATGAATTACATCTTCGATCAACGGGGTGTGGAAGTTATCAGTGAGCGCCATCAAAAAGACTATTCTCCAAACAACATTAATTCAGAACAGCATTGATTTTTTCAGCCTTGTGCTGTAAAGATTTGTCCTTTCATTTTTTCATTTAAAATTTTATGTTCAACTTTAGCGAGAACAAAAAATCTTTAGATGAAAAACTTTATTTGCCTCATTTCGGTATTGAGTTGCAGTATTCTCAGCAGCCAAGTCAACTTAAATTATTACTTGGATGAAGACCATCCTTACAATCCAAACATACCTCAACCCAAAGAAATACTAGGTTATGAAGTAGGGAGCTGGCATGTTTCACACGACCAATTGGTAAATTATATGTACCAGTTGGCAGCTTCTTCGGATCGTATTTCAATAGAAAACAGAGGCCGTACCTATGAAGAACGACCCATTCTCCTGCTTACGATTACCAGCCCAGAGAATCATCAAAACTTAGAATCCATACGACAAAGACACTTGAAACTCTCAGAGTCGGATGTAGAAAATAGTACTATTGAGCAACAACCCCTGGTAGTCTATCAAGGTTTTTCGGTTCACGGTAATGAACCCAGTGGAGCCAATGCGGGGCTCCTTGCTGTGTATCATCTTGCTGCTAGCCAGGCCCCAGAGACCATTGAAATGTTAAATGATTTGGTAATTCTGTTCGATCCCAGTTTTAATCCCGATGGATTACAACGCTTTTCCTATTGGGCAAATATGAATAAAAATCAAACGCTGACTTCGGATCCAAACGATCGGGAATACAATGAAATTTGGCCTGGAGGAAGGACCAACCACTACTGGTTTGACCTGAATCGAGATTGGCTTTTTGTTCAATTACCCGAATCCCAAGCGCGAATTAAAACTTATTCCGAATGGCTACCCAATATCTTGACAGACCACCACGAAATGGGAACCAATTCAACTTTTTTCTTTCAACCTGGAATTCCTTCCAGAACCAACCCACTTACGCCGAGCCTAAACCAAAAACTAACCGGTAAGATTGCGGAATATCATATAGAAGCCTTTGATAAATTAGGATCGCTTTACTATTCCGAAGAGGATTACGACGATTTTTATTATGGTAAAGGTTCCGCTTATCCCGACATCAATGGGGGGATCGGAATTCTATTTGAACAGGCCAGTTCCAGAGGACATTTACAAGAAAGTGATAATGGCTTATTGAGTTTTCCATTTACAATAAGAAACCAATTGACTGCGGCTTTTTCTACGTTAAAGGCCGCGACCTCGCTGCGCACGGAACTCTTAGTTTACTTTACAAAATTTTATGCTGACGCAAGGAAAAACGCTACTAAATCCAAGCAAAAGGCCATTTTGGTGGGCAGTCCTAAGGATCCTGCTACAGCCTACCATTTTGCTAAGATCTTGAAACAACACGAAATTAAGTTTCACGAATTGAAAAATACAGTCAAGAAAGAAGGAAAAACCTACCATCCCAAATCCAGCTACGTCATTCCACTAGAGCAAAAAAAACATGCGCTGATCCAAGCGTTATTTAGTAAACAAAATCGATTTAAAGACAGTTTGTTTTATGATGTTTCTTCTTGGACGCTTCCTTACGCATTCAACTTGAATCACCACTACGACAACACCGTCGATTTAGCAGGAAATGAAGTTACTGAACTCGAGGCTCCTCTGGGTCAGGTAACCCAGAAAGGAAGCTATGCCTATCTTTTTGAGGCACATCCTTACTACACTCCAAAATTGCTAAACTACCTTCATCAAAATAAAGTTCGTGTCAAAGTAGGACTCACGCCATTTACTCTAGACGGAAAAACGTTTGACTACGGAACCTACATGATTCCTTCAAAAAATCAGGAAATGGAGGAAAGTGTACTCTATGAAATTCTAAAAGAAGGGGCTCGTAAAAGCCATATTGAGATCACAGGAGTATCCACGGGTCACACTCAGGGGATCGATTTGGGGTCCCGAGATTTTACTACTGTAAAAGCAGCTCAAATTGCCTTACTCGTAGGTGCTGGGGTAAGTAGCTACGATGCGGGAGAAATTTGGCATTTACTAGACACCCGACACCAAATAGCGGTTACCAAAATTGACATCAAAGATTTTAAAGATTCTGACTTGGATAGCTATTCGCATTTGATTATCCCAAATTATTACGGATCGGATTTAAATTCTCATGTAAAAAAAATAAAAGAATTTGTCTCGGAAGGAGGAACTCTGATTGGCTATCGAAATACAACTAAATGGCTCGACAAAAACGAATTTATCGATCTTGAATTTATTAATCAAAACCTTACAGCGGTTGGTATATCTTTTGAAGACAAGGATAAATTCACAGGGGCACAGTTGACCAGAGGTGCCATTTTTAACACAAAAATTGACCGGAGTCATCCAATCAATTTTGGCTACCTCAACGAAACGCTTCCCGTATTTAGAAATACCAATATTTATCTCAAACCCGATAGTCAAAGCTACAACAACCCGATACAGTACACTTCAAATCCCCTGCTGAGCGGTTATATATCAGAAGAAAACACAGCGCTGATTAGCAACTCCGTACCGTTCAAAACTGTACGCTTAGGACGAGGGAGGGTCATAGCCCTTACGGACAATACGAATTTTAGAGCTTTTTGGTACGGAACCAATAGGATTTTGACCAATGCGATCTATTTATCTGATAAGATGTAACTAGAGAATTTGTTGCCCGTTGGGGAGTCTTGTTTCTGGAGCTAATAGAATGATTGTGTCTTTCTTATTAGCTCCCAAGACCAAACATTGACTTTCAAAGTCTGCAACCTTTCGGGTGCCAATATTTACTACTGCAATAAGCTGTTTGCCTTTGAGTTCCTCCAAAGCGTAGCGCTTAGTAATTTGTGCGGAGGACTGTAAAATCCCCAAAGGACCAAAATCAATTTCGAGTTGATAGGCTGGTTTTTTTGCTTTCGGAAAATCTTTTGCTGATAGTATCGTTCCCACTCGGAGATCAAGCTTTTCAAAAGTAGAATAGTGGATCATTTATTATTGATATTTCAGCAAAAGTACTACATTTAAAATCAGTTAAAAAAATCAAATTTATGGCACTTACAGAATCGTATATGCTACCCTTAGGCACTCCAGCACCAGACTTTTCTTTACCAAATGTGGTAGATGATCAAACAGTGTCCTTGGATCGGTTGAAAGGTTCCAAAGGCACACTTATAATCTTTATGTGCAATCATTGTCCCTATGTCGTTCACCTTATGGACGGCCTTCTTTCCACAGCTGAAAATTTTAAGGAGAAAGGTATTGAAACCATTGCAATTTCTAGTAACAGTGAGCATAGTCATCCGCAAGACGGGCCTATAGAAATGAAAAAATTAGCTTTGGAAAAGAACTTTGCTTTTCCTTATTTGTTTGACAAAACTCAAGAGGTTGCCCACCGTTATCAAGCGGCTTGCACCCCAGACTTTTATCTTTTTGACGAAACTCTAAGCTTGGTGTACCGCGGACGATATGACGATTCTAGGCCGGGTAACCCAATTCCAGTATCGGGGAAGGACTTGCATCAAGCGGCAACGTTAATGCTTTCTAAAGAATCGCAGCAAACTCCTCAATATCCAAGTATGGGATGTAATATCAAATGGCATTCTGGAAATAGCCCTGAGGAAAGACAATAAAAGAATTCCACAACATCTGCAGAATAGTATTTTCAATAGATTCCCCGAAAAAGTACTTCAAGGAATACTTTTTGGTTAAAAATCAACCAACTCCACTTCAAAAATCAGTGTAGCATCAGGAGGTATCACTCCACCAGCACCTTGGGAGCCATAGGCGAGATTACTTGGAATTACAAAACGGGCACCAGCCCCTTTGTTCAACAACATAATACCCTCGTCCCAGCCAGGAATAACCTGACCTACACCAACCGAAAAGTCAATCGGTTGATTCCGCTGATAGGAAGAATCGAAAACGGTACCATCTACCAAGGTACCTTTGTAGTGCACCGAAACTTGTGCCCCTTTGGGAGGCGTAGCACCTGTCCCTTCTTTGGTAATGGAATAGTACAAGCCACTATCTGTTTTACTCATGCCTTCAGTAAGTGCCCCGAGTGCTTTTTCCGCCGCTTCCTTAGCTGCTTGTTTTCGAGATTCGCCGCTGCTATTAAATTCTTCAAATGCAGATTGAGGGTTCCATTGTTCCGCTTCAGCTCCGTGTCGTTCTATGGTAAGAGATTTGAGAAGATCGCCTTGGGCTACTTGATCCACTACCTCTTGACCTTCTACAACATAACCAAACACGGTGTGTTTTCCATCCAACCAGTCTGTGGGTCCATGAGTAATAAAAAACTGGCTTCCATTGGTTCCTGGACCTGCATTGGCCATAGACAATGTTCCAGCACGATTGTGCTTTAACTCGGGGTGAAATTCATCGTCAAACTGATACCCTGGTCCGCCAGAACCAGTACCTTGGGGACAACCCCCTTGAATCATGAAATCTGCAATTACACGGTGAAATTTTAACCCGTCATAATAAGGTTCTCCTTCTTTTTTGTGATCGTTTTTCTGAGTTCCTTCAGCCAAACTCACAAAGTTCCCTACCGTACCCGGTGTCTGTTGATAGGTAAGTTCGATGAGAATTGTACCCTTTGAGGTTTCTAATTTTGCGTAAATGCCTTCCATAACGATTTTTATTTGTCGGCAAAGATAAGAATCCCAACCAATCCTAAAAGTTTAATTTGCGATTTCGCTCATAAACTTAAGGCGGTACAAACGTAATTCCTCCTCCTCATAGTCCCCGTCAAAGGTTTCAGTTGCTTCCGAAATGGAATCTGAATCGGACTCGATAAAATAGTCATAGAGTTCTTCCAATTGATCTTCATCAAAAAGATCTTCCAGATAATAATCAATATTGAGTCGGGTACCTGCAAAAACAATCGTCTCCATTTCCGAAACAAGCTTTTCCATTGACATCCCTTTGGCATCGGCAATATCTTCAAGAGGTAGTTTCCGATCGATACTT
>CAXGYE010000074.1:0-6541 GCA_964013865.1 uncultured Flavobacteriaceae bacterium | reverse complement strand
ACAAAGCGTTGTGCTGCAGCCATAATTCCTTTGGACTTATACTTTACCTGACCCACTGGCGTGGCAGAGTTGATGTGCAATCCATAGATAGCATCTACTTTGGGGTTTTCTAAAACTCCTTCTTCAACCATCAAACGGGCTCCTCCCTTTTCACCTTGTGGGGGCCCTTCTTCAGCAGGTTGGAAAATAAACTTTACAGCTCCAGTAAAATCATTGTTTTGTGCTAAATACTCTGCAACTCCCATCAGTATTGCAACATGGGTATCGTGACCACAGGCGTGCATGACTCCTGTTTCTTGGCCTGAAAAAGTAGCTTTTACCTCTGAACGATAAGGTAAATCGTTTTGTTCGGAAACGGGCAACGCATCCATATCGGCTCGCAGTGCCAAAACCTTACCGGGTCTTTTTCCTTTTAATAGTCCTACCACACCTGTATGGGCAATACCAGTTTGCACATCGATACCCAGACTTCGTAAATGAGCAGCAATTTTCTCTGCAGTTTTAAATTCCCGATTAGACAATTCTGGATTTTGGTGAATTTCGTGTCGCCATTGAATGACTTTGTTTTCGAGTTGGCTACTAATTTTTTGAGCGGTCAATCCCGCTCCAAGTAAAAGGAACGCTACGAGGTATAAAATTGAATTTTTCATGTTGTTTTTTGATGAAGTTGTGAAGATACAATGTTTATAATTAAAGTTTAAAATTCTGGACTAAAGAGCAGAAATAGCTAATTTTAGTCACAATATGAAAGAGGAACTCACCACCTATTTTAACTCCTTAAACGAAGCACAACGAGCACCTACTTTACACAAAGAAGGTCCTTTAATAGTCATTGCCGGTGCAGGCTCGGGGAAGACTCGGGTATTGACCTATCGCATCGCTTATCTAATGTCACAAGGGGTGGATCCTTTTTCCATTTTGGCATTGACTTTTACCAATAAAGCCGCCAGAGAAATGAAAGCCCGAATTGGGGAATTGGTAGGAGAGAGCGAGTCAAAAAATCTGTGGATGGGAACCTTCCACTCTGTTTTTGCTCGGATTCTGAGATCAGAGGCGGATAAGCTGGGATTTCCCTCCAATTTCACCATTTATGATACTCAAGATTCTGACCGATTGATTTCGGCGATCATCAAAGAGATGGGATTGGACAAGGATATCTACAAATACAAACAAATACGAAGTCGAATTTCTGCTTTTAAAAACAGTTTAATTACTGTTAAAGCGTATTACAACAATCCAGAATTACAAGAAGCCGATGTGATGTCCCGTCGTCCAGAAATGGGGGCCATTTACAAAGAGTATGTAGAACGTTGCTTTAAAGCGGGGGCTATGGATTTTGACGATTTGTTGTTGCGCACCAATGAATTGCTCAACCGCTATCCCGACGTACTCGCCAAATATCAGGAACGCTTTCGTTATATATTAGTAGATGAGTACCAAGACACCAATCACTCGCAATATCTCATTGTCAGGGCGCTCTCGGATCGATATCAAAACATCTGTGTAGTAGGTGACGACGCACAAAGTATTTACGCCTTTCGAGGTGCCAACATCAACAATATTTTAAATTTTCAAAAAGACTATCCCGAGGTTGCCTTGTATCGGTTGGAGCAAAATTACCGATCTACGAAGACCATAGTAAATGCGGCAAATTCCATTATCAGTCACAATAAAAATAAGATTGATAAAGTGGTATGGACGTCGAATGATCAGGGTGCGCCCATCCAGGTCAATCGATTGGCAACCGATGCAGAAGAAGGACGTCATGTGGCTTCCAGTATTTTTGAGTTCAAGATGCAAGAACAGCGGAAGAATTCAGATTTTGCCATATTGTATCGGACCAATGCTCAGTCCCGAGCCATGGAAGATGCCTTGCGAAAGCGGGATATTCCCTACCGAATCTACGGGGGATTGTCGTTTTATCAACGCAAGGAAATCAAAGATGTACTCGCGTATTTGCGATTGATTGTCAATCCCAAAGACGAGGAAAGTTTGAAACGAGTGATCAATTATCCCCCAAGAGGAATTGGACAAACTACGGTGGATAAACTGGTTGTAGCTTCTAAAAATCACAATCTTTCATTGCTGGAAACCATAGAGCGTTCCCAAGAAATCGGTTTGCCTGTCAACTCGGGGACACTGACCAAACTCAATAATTTTGCGACCTTGATTCAACGTTTTCAAATTGAAAACGAGGGATTAAATGCCTTTGAGATTACGGATCTGGTCACTAAAAAAATCGGTTTGGTTCAAGAACTCAAAAAAGACGCCACTCCAGAGGGAGTAGCACGGATAGAAAATATTGAAGAACTGCTTAACGGTATCCGAGACTTTACCGAAGGTCAAGTAGAGCTAGCAGATGCGACAGGCAGCCTAGCTGAGTTTTTAGAAGACGTAGCATTGGCTACCGATGCAGACAAGGACAATGATCCCAACAGCGATCGAGTTTCACTGATGACCATCCATTTGGCAAAAGGTCTGGAATTTACCAATGTCTTTATTGTAGGCTTGGAAGAAGATTTATTCCCTTCCGCAATGAGCTTGAACACCCGTTCAGAATTGGAAGAAGAACGACGTTTGTTTTATGTAGCATTAACACGAGCGGAGGAACGGGCTTTTCTTTCCTATACACTATCGCGTTATCGCTGGGGAAAACTGATCGACGCAGAACCCAGTCGGTTTATTGAGGAAATTGATCCGCAGTATGTAAATCACATCAAACCCAAGGAAGACTATCAGTTTAAACCCCTGATTAACACTTCTATTTTTGGGGAACCTGCCGCTGTACCTCAAAAACCCAAAACAAAGGAGAAAACCATTTCTAGTCCTACGCCTTCTCAACTAATGAAGCTTCGAAAAATCGAAAACTCTGCTAGTACAAGCTCTTCAGAAGAAACCTTAAACCTTGAAATTGGAATGGAGGTAGAACACGCACGCTTTGGAAATGGAGTGGTGCAAAACATTGAGGGGAAAGGGAATGATCGCAAGGCGGTGATCGCTTTTAAAGGATTTGGAACGAAAAATCTACTCTTGCGTTTTGCCAAACTCAGAATCAAATAATGGCTTCCGATAAACTCAGAACCTTTTACTCCAAGACACCCAACGCAAAATACCTAGAAGAGGCCGCAACCCTTTTACATGAAGGAGGAATGATTATTTTCCCTACAGATACGGTATATGCCCTGGGCTGTTTGTCTACGCAAGGAGAACGGTTAAAAGACCTAGCAAAAATTAAAGGGGTCAAATTAGAACAGGCTCCACTAAGTTTTATTTTTGAAGATATTCGTGCGCTGTCCCATTTTGTAGTCCCGATGAACTCCCAAATTTTTAAATTGGTAAAACGTTTGCTACCAGGACCTTATACCCTGATCATGCAAGCAGCACACAAGCTGCCAAAACCGTTCCAAAAAAGACGAACCATAGGTGTTCGAATTTCAGACCATCCCATACTCAAAGCCTTATTACCCTTGTTAAACGCTCCTTTGGTCTGCACCTCTATCCACGATCCAGATGAGATTTTGGACTACACCACAGATCCTGAAACTTTACTCGAGCGATGGGACAAGAAGATCGATTTAATGCTTTCTGATGGTTATGGGAGTAATATTCCCTCTACCGTTATAGATCTATCCACACGCCCTTTTAAAATTCTTAGACAAGGGGCCGGAGCAAATCCTTTTTGATCTATTCGATTGGACTGACAAACAGACCAGTTAAAAGTTTAGGCAGGATGTAGGTCGATTTTGCAGGTAGGTTTTTCCCTTTTCGTGCTAGATCAAAAAGGACTGCTTTGGAAATGGGTTTCATAAAAAAAGCCACCTCAAAATCTTTCCATTTTGCACTATCAACTCCTTGTTTTGGATCAGGTTGATACTGTAAGGCTTTAGCAAGATGAGACAGAGGTGCCAATAAATTTTCATTGATAAAAGCGGGTGGGTTTGAAAAATCTCCCTCAAAACCGTAATACGCTTTCCCAACCTTTACGGTGATTTCAAAACGTTTACTCGCTTCAGCATTCAAATCTATTTGCTTGCCCTGATGTAGCTTAATCTGTTCTACTAAGCGATCTAAATCGCGTTTTGATTTACACGTTTTCAAAAACCAAACAAAGCTCTGTAACTCAAGTTGCGATTGGTGTATCAAATAACAAGAAATTGGAGTGGGTTTTTGTTTTTGATGAGAGTAGTGCAGCATACTCGCTACTCGATGGTGGCCGTCAGCAAGATGAAAATGAGGCTGGTGCAAACTCCAATGCATCACTTGTTCTATTTCTGCACAATTCAGCTCCCACATTTGGTGGTGCGTTTGTTCGTATTGAAAATCGAAAACAGTCGTGCGTTTTTCTATTTGAATAAAATCAATTTTAGAATCCAAGGCTTCTTCGTGAATGACTACGACAGGTTCGGCTTGAATCTGAACCGTATTGAGATAGTCTGCCATGAGTTGAACCCGGTGTCCATAAACTTTTTCATGTTGGGTAATGGTTCTTTTTTTAAATTCTAAGGCAGAACATGCTCCGATTAGCCCCTGAAATGTCAAACCCTGAGTCTTTATTTTATACCAAAATACCCCTGTTTTCTTTTCCGGGGTATAGAGCTGATTATTCAATGCGTTTATCCATTTCCTTCTGATCTCAAGATTTTTATCCTCGGTTTTGGGCTCAGGTTGAATAATGTGAATAAATCCTTCTTTTTGATATGACTTTAAGGCTGTAATTTTTTGGGGTGTATAGTCCTCCAGACTTCGCATGACTTGGTTCTGAGGGGTGTGAGGTAAAAAAAGAGAAAGGGGCTGAAAAACTGGCATAGTAAACTACCCGATACACGCAATAATTTTATGTGCAACCTCTAGCGCAGCAGCACCATCCTGTAAAGAAACTGTAGGTTTTTTCTTTTCGTGAATACACGAAGCAAAATGTTCCAATTCATCTTGAATAGCATTGCCTTCGAGTATGGAGGGATTTTCAAAATAAATTTGTTTCTTTTTCCCTTCGGCATTGGTCAGGAGTATGGAAAGATCGTCTGCTTGCTCCGGAGCGTCTTTCATTTTTACGACTTCCACTTTTTGGGTTAGATAATCGACTGCGATGTAGGCATTTTTTTGAAAAAATCGAGTTTTTCTCATTTTCTTGAGAGAGATTCTGCTGGCTGTAAAATTCGCCACACAGCCGTTTTCAAAAACAATGCGAGCATTGCTAATATCGGGTGTATCGCTAATTACTGCTACCCCAGAAGCATCAATATGTTTAATGGGGGAATGGACCACGCTCAATACGATGTCAATATCGTGGATCATTAAGTCCAATACCACCGAAACATCAGTCCCTCGTGGATTAAATTCTGCCAGACGATGGGTTTCAATAAACATGGGGTTTTGCAGTGAAGACTGTACCGCTTTGAAAGCGGGATTGAACCGTTCTACATGCCCCACCTGTCCCAAAACACCGTATTCATCAGCAAGTTGTGTTAATGAGGCAGCTTCCTGATCTGTTTTCGCTATGGGCTTTTCTATGAATACGTGCTTCTTGGCACGGATCGCTTTTTTAGCCATTTCAAAATGAGAGAGGGTTGGAGTGATGATGCTCACCACATCTACCGCTTCGATCAGCGCTTCCGCACTTTCATAGGCCGTGTAGCCTTGTTCTTTGACAAGCTTTGCAACGGCCTCGGTGTCCGGATCATAAAAACCCACCAATTCATAGGTAGGGGAGGAGGCTACAATCCTGAGATGGATTTTTCCAAGATGCCCTGCCCCTAAAATTCCTATTTTCAACATTACAACATGCTTTGAATCAAAAGTACAATCAAAATCTTAATTTAAACAGAAACTCACTTATTTTTGCAAACGATGAAAGATACAACCAAACATCAAGGGTTACGAAGGCAATTGATTGAAACTCTAAGAGAAAAAGGAATCTCCTCCGCAGAGGTTTTACAAGTAATGACTACGATTCCAAGGCATTTCTTTATGGATTCTGGACTCGCCAATTTTGCCTATGAGGATCAAGCTTATCCCATAGCGGCAGACCAAACTATTTCACAGCCTTACACGGTAGCTTTTCAAACCCAACTCTTAGAGATCACTCCAAATCACAAAGTTTTAGAAATAGGGACTGGATCAGGATATCAAACGGCTGTTTTATTGGGTCTTAGCCCTCATGTGTATACTGTAGAACGTCAGCAAGAATTATTTAAAAAAACAAAACGCCTCTTTACTCAATTAAATTTTCGACCCAAAAAAGTTGTTTTTGGAGACGGCTACAAAGGATTGCCTGAAACTGCCCCCTACGATCGGATAATTGTAACTGCCGGAGCTCCTGAAGTACCAAAAGAACTTTTACAACAATTGACTGTTGGAGGGAAATTAGTCATTCCAGTTGGGGTGAAAGATCAAGTGATGTTTCGTTTTACAAGAACTTCTGAGAAAACATTCGATAAAGAATCTTTTGGTAAATTTCGATTTGTTCCTCTTTTGAACGACAAAAATTAATTTTAAAGCAAAGTCTTTTGTTTTAATAATTACTTTTAATTTAGATTATATT
>CAXGYE010000073.1:0-6602 GCA_964013865.1 uncultured Flavobacteriaceae bacterium | reverse complement strand
TTTAATCCCATCGGATCCAGTAAGCTCCCCAAGGCTAAACCACCAATACCCAATCCCATTTTTTGTAAAAAATGACGCCGGTTTTTATTTAATAAATGTTCGTGTAAAGGATCCATAAGGTTAGCTTTTTTGGGTAGTTTCGTCCAAATTATAAATTAGTAATGCCATATCCACTAAAGGATTTTCAGAGGCTTGTTCGTTGTTGCTCAGCAAGGCATCGAAATAATCACTTAAGAGTTTTTTCTCCGCTTCATTGGGTGTTCTTAAGGTGATTGTTCTAAAGAGTTTTAGAATTTTTTCGCGTTCCGTCTGAAGCGTATCTTCTGTGTCTATTTTATTGGCAATTGCTTCTGCAGCACTGTAAAACTGGGGATCGTTTAACAAGACTAAGGACTGCAGTGGAGTACTTGTTTTTTGTCGTTCCACGGTACATAAATCTCGGGTAGGAGCGTCAAATGTAATCATATTGGGAGGGGGTACTGTTCTTTTCCAGAAGGTGTACAAACTTCTTCTATATCGATTGACCCCACCGTCCGGTTGATATTGGGTTAGTCCTTGTCCAGAGGTTGTTTCTTCCCACAGCCCTTCGGGTTGATGTGGTTTTACACTGGGTCCTCCTATAGTTCCATTCAGCAGCCCACTGGTCACAAGGGCATTGTCCCGAATCATTTCTGCGGGGAGTTTTTGTCTTGGATAGTAGGCTAAAAATACATTTGTGGGATCCAGGCGGCTTGCCTCAAGGGAGGTTTTACTGGATTGTCTGTAGGTCGCCGAAAGGACAACTCTTTTGATGAATTTTTTTATATCCCATTGGTCTTGTGTTCTGAAAGTAACAGCAAGCCAGTCCAGTAATTCCGGATGGGAAGGACGTGCCCCTTGATTTCCAAAATCTTCTGGAGTAGCTACCAACCCTCTTCCAAAAAACTGTTGCCAAAAACGGTTGACCACCACACGAGAAGTTAAAGGGTTTTTCTCGTCAAAAAACCATTTTGCTAAACCCAATCGATTTTGAGCATAGGTTTTATCAAAGGGTAAAATCCGAGCGGGTGTTCCCGGTTGGACTTCTTGGTCGGGTGCGTCGTACTGACCTCGGGCTAGGGTGTAGGTGGTTCTCAGATTTTCCACTTCTTCCATGACCATAAGTTCTACTTTAGCAATACTGTCAGGAAGATGTAAAAAGGAAAGTTCTTCTGCTGCTATTTTTTTATCAATAGTGACAAATGGCGCTGGAGTTTCACCGTATTCAATACGGCCTTTCTCATCTACATTATTAAAGAAACTGTACAGACTAAAAAACTCTTTTTGAGAAACCGCATCATATTTATGATCATGGCAGCGCGCACATTCTACTGTGATCCCCATAAGTGCTTTGGAAGTTGTGACGGCGCGATCGGCTACATATTCCACACGATATTCTTCGTCAATGACTCCTCCCTCTTGGGTGATTTTATGATTTCGGTTGTACCCCGTGGCTACGATTTGTTCTAAAGTAGGTTCGTCCAAAAGATCTCCTGCCAACTGCCAGGTAATGAACTCATCATAAGGTAAGTTTTTATTAAATGCATTTATAACCCAATCTCTCCAAGGCCACATAACCCGTTCTAAATCGTCTTGATAGCCATGTGTGTCTGCATACCGGGCAACATCCAACCAAACTGAAGCCATACGCTCTCCAAATTGTGGTTGCGCCATCAGGTGATCTACCATTTTTTCATACGCTAGTTCTGACTCGTCTTCTAAAAATTGATCCATTAATTCCAAACTAGGCGGAAGGCCCGTCAAATCAAAGGCAAGTCTTCTTAAGATGATTTCTTTTTCAGCTAATGAAGAAGGGTTCAATCCTTTATTTTCGAGTTTTGCTGCAACAAAATTATCGATCTCGTTTTGAGCCCAGTCCTGGTATCTAGTTTGGGGAACTTCGGCTTTTTTCGGAACTTGATAGGCCCAGTGCCCTTCCCAAGAAGCTCCTTGTTCAATCCATTTTTCTAAAATTTGTTTTTGCTGGGAGGAGAGTGACAAATTTGAATCTGGAGGAGGCATTTGGTTTTTAGGATCGGTACTGTTGATATGAAAAACAAGGGCGCTCCCCTTAGGATCTCCACTTTTGATGATGGGCAGGTTGCTTAAATTTTTAGCCACTCCAAAAGCACCCTCTTCTGTGTCCAGCCTTAAATTCGCTTGGCGTGCTTCAGCATCAGGACCGTGACAGGTATAACATTTATCTGACAAGATGGGCTTTACATCAAAGTTGTAACTTATGATTTCTGGCACCGCTTCACTTATCTCAAGAGAGGTTTGACCTCCTGACATCTCGCTGCTGGGCCCTGAAAGAAGGACTTTTAGTCCCCAAATGCACAACAATGGTACGATTAAGTATAAGCTCAGTTTAAAATTTTTAACCAATTGTTTTCCCATCATCCTAAAATAAAAATCTTTTATCTATATAATAGTGATAACAAGATAAAAAATCATTCTTTCAGAAAGTAAATTTTCGCCAATAAATTGATTTTGAGTATCCTTCTGACGTTCTCTGTCTCCACAGTTGTGAAAAATAATAGAAACGAAAAATTAAGAAAAGTGCGGGTGAAGGGACTCGAACCCCCACGCCGTGAAGCACTAGATCCTAAATCTAGCGTGTCTACCAATTTCACCACACCCGCAAAAGGTGGACAAATATAATTAAGTTTTTCAATAAAATTTCCCCATCCAAAAAAAATACTTACGTTAACTTTGTAATTCACAATAACAGAAAGAAATGGAATTGAACGCAGCACAACAACGATTTTTGGATGAATGGATAGAATTTTTAAAAATCCCCTCTGTCAGTGCTGATCCTGTACATAAAAAAGATGTTGAAGACGGTGCCGAGTGGGTAAAAAATTCGCTCTTACAAGCGGGTTGTCCCACCGTAGAGGTCATTCCCACAGCAGGGCATCCCATTGTATACGGAGCCTACCTTGTAAATCCTGATTTACCTACGGTATTGGTTTACGGACACTACGATGTACAACCTCCAGATCCTCTTGAACTGTGGGATAGTCCTCCATTTGAACCGGTAATCAAAACCACTGCGCTCCATCCCGATGGAGCTGTATTTGCTCGAGGAGCTTGTGATGACAAAGGGCAAGTTTTTATGCACATCAAAGCTTTTGAAACAATGCTCGTCCAAGGTCCCCTTTCCTGCAATGTCAAATTTATGATTGAAGGGGAAGAAGAAGTGGGCAGTGACCACCTCGAAGATTTTGTAAAAGCAAATAAAGAAAAATTAAACTGCGATATCATTCTCATCTCAGACACGGGTATGATCTCCAAAGAGCAACCGTCTATCACCACCGGTTTACGAGGGTTAAGTTATATGGAAGTATGCGTAACGGGGCCCAACCGAGATTTACACTCAGGGCTGTATGGCGGTGCGGTACAAAATCCCATCAATGTGTTGTGTGAAATGATTGCACAACTACGAGACGAAAATAAAAAAATTACCATCCCTGGGTTTTACGATAAAGTAGCTGAACTTTCCGAGGAAGAGCGTTCCGAAATGAACAAAGCCCCTTTTGATTTGGAAGGATTTAAACGTTCCATTGGTATCCAAGAGGCACTTGGGGAAAAAGGCTACAGTACGGAAGAACACCGATCAATACGTCCCACGCTGGATGTCAATGGCGTCTGGGGGGGCTACACCGGAGAAGGGGCCAAAACAGTCATTCCCAGTAAGGCCTATGCCAAAATTTCCATGCGTTTGGTCCCCGACCAAGACTGGCACGAAATCAGTGAACTTTTTACTCAATATTTCAAATCGCTGGCCCCTGCGGGAGTTGAGGTGGATGTCCTGACGCACCACGGGGGATATGCCTATGTGACTCCCATAGATACGATTGGATATCAAGCAGCACATCAAGCATATTCAGAAACTTTTGGAACTTCTCCCGTACCCAAGCGCGGTGGAGGAAGTATTCCCATAGTTCCCATGTTTGAAAAAGAACTGGGAGTAAAATCTATTTTGATGGGCTTTGGGCTAGATACTGACGCCATCCATTCCCCAAATGAGCATTACGGCTTGTTCAACTTTTTTAAGGGAATCGAGACCATTCCTAAGTTTTATGAGCATTATATCCGACTCTGTAAAGAACAAGGCAAGACTTAAATAAGAAAGAGATCTGCCGCAATCCCATCGGTTAAAAACTTAGCTTCTCTGACAATTTTGAGATGATCTCCATCCCAAAAAAGATTTCGCACTGCTAGATGTCTGGATACTTGTTCTTCTAGATACGCAGCATGTGTTTTTCCGAAGGCTTTTTTAACATAAGCCAAAGAAACACCTTCCTGTTTACGAAGTGCTGTCATAATGTATTCGTTATATCTATCTTTGGTATTTAATTGTTCTATTTCTCGATCTAATTTTCCGGATTGTACCCCACTGGCGTAAAGGTGGTTGTTCGAAATATTCCAACTCCGCTTTGCTTGCCCATCAAAACTGTGAGCGGAGGGTCCTAAGCCCAAGTACGCTTTTCCATTCCAATAGTTTTGATTGTTTACCGAAAAAAAGTTCGGTTTTCCAAAACTTGAAAACTCATAGTTGATATACTTCTTTTGCTCCAATTGAGCAACCAATAAATCATACTGTTCTTTCACCGTTTCCTCGGGTAGGAGCGTCACTTTGTCCTTATTTACCAAGTGATGCAACACTGTTTTCTCCTCTACAGTAAGGGCATAGGCTGAAATATGAGGAGGATCATAGCTTAAGGCTCGTGATAAACTTTCTTCCCAATCCACTATGCTGGAATCGGGCATTCCGTAAATCAGATCCAAGGAGAAGTTTTCAAAGTGTTTTTTGACTGCTTTTAATGCGTTTTCAGCTTCTTTTCGATCATGTGCCCGATGCATCAACCGCAAATCCTTTTCAGAAAAAGATTGAATACCCAAGCTTAAACGATTGATCCCAGCCGATTTGAGACGACTTAAATAGTCTTCATCAACATCGTCTGGGTTAACCTCCATGGTGATTTCCATCCCCTCTACAGTATCAAATTGATTCGTTACTTTCGAGATAAAAGACGTTATCCTTTCCGTTGAAATTAATGAAGGAGACCCTCCTCCAAAGTAAATACTTTCAAGTGGACTTTTTAATTCGCTGGCTCGTATTTGGAGTTCCTCCTCAATGAAACCCATCATTTGATCTCTACCCCTCACACCAGTTGAAAAATGGAAATTGCAGTAGTGACACGCCTGTTTGCAAAAAGGGTAATGAATGTAGAGATTAGCCATGGCTGTATAAAGTTATGGCTAGGACTTTATTTTGTTGGGATTTTGATTCACAAAAGCTCCCCATCCCGAATAGGACTTAGCGGAAACAATTTTTCCTTTGTTGTAATAATGACATACCGCTGCTGCCAATCCATCTGTGGCGTCGAGGTTTGCAGGTAAGGTTTTAATATTCAGCAGTTTTTGAAGCATTTTAGCAACCTGTTCCTTGGAAGCATTTCCATTTCCCGTGATGGCCATTTTTATTTTTTTTGGTGAATACTCCGTGATAGCTACCTCCCTAGAAAGTCCTGCTGCCATGGCAACTCCTTGAGCACGTCCCAACTTTAACATGGACTGCACATTTTTTCCAAAAAAAGGAGCTTCGATGGCGATTTCATCGGGATGAAACTCATCTATTAATTCAATAGTACGATTAAAAATTTTTTGAAGTTTTATAAAGTGGTTGTCGTATTTTTTCAATTGCAATTCGTGCATTTGTATCAACTCCATTTCTTTTTGGGTTGTTTTGATAAGCCCAAAACCCATGATGGTTGTCCCAGGATCAATTCCCAAAATAATGTTCTGCTCTTCCATAAGAGCGTTACTCGGCAATTATCAGCAGAGGAAGAGTCAGTTCTGTTGACACATAAGCACCTACATTTGTTTTTACTGCTGGGTTCGCCCGAGGTATTAGACTTACTGCCAGTTCTAACTCCTCCTCTAAATTAGGAATAGCAGCATTTAAGGCATTGGAACGAATTACTTCTTCCAAAGAAAAATACCCTTCCTTATCGATACGCAGTATCATACTGATTTCTTCCTCAAGGAATTCTGAAGATTCCCAAGGGTTTTGAGTGATGTAATCCTTTATCGAGTTGGAAATTATAGATTCAAAACACACTCGCTGGTCAGCATCTTCCCCAATGCCCTCACATTCAGAAAAGCTTGGTGCTTGATCTTTTTCAGACCAAACGGAAGCAGCTTCAATTTCTTTTCTAGGAACTTGGGTAGGTTCAAAAAGGTGACATCCCAAAAAGGATTGGGTTACTAATAGTAAAAGCAGAGATGTGGAAATTGTTTTCATCGATGTTAATTTCATTATAAAGTTACGGGTTTTTTTCTATTCCGATTACTAAAGGCTTCTTTACACAGTAAAAATGAATATTTTTACATATGGATCTTTTACTTATTTGTATTGCTGGTATTTTTATTGTTTTGGGTATTGCGGGTAGCTTTCTTCCTGTTATCCCTGGTCCCATAACTGCTTGGCTAGGCTTACTGATTTTGAATTTTGCGCCGTCCGTCCACCTTGAAAATAAATTTCTTATTCTAAGCTTCTGTATAGCTTTAGCTATTTT
>CAXGYE010000072.1:0-6623 GCA_964013865.1 uncultured Flavobacteriaceae bacterium | reverse complement strand
ACTCAAAAAAGCGAGTAGAATGGGATAGTATTTTTCTAGAAACTTCATTTTTTTTCAATTAAGATACTGTTTTTTTTGAAATTCTTTTCGGGTGCGTCTTTCTTTGGCATTGCGAATTACATCCGTAAATAGAATACTTCTTATCTTTGTTAAAAAGTTGTTTTGAAGAAAAAGAAGCCTGATGCCGTGGTTTGGGATGAAACCCATGAGACGTACTTTGCAAAATTGCTCCCCTATGCCAGCTCCCTCAGTGGGCCTATCATAGAAGTGCCCAATGTGGATGCCTTTAAAAAGAAAGGGGTGGACAAAGTTTCCAAACAATTTCAAGCGGAACTCACAGACCTCCAAGAAAAAATCAAATCTTTTGTCTCTCTTGCTGCGGATACCCAACAGGTCTATAACGCTCATTTTAAATTTGAGCCCATCGTCGGGGAGACCTACTACCTTTATCAAGGTCTAAACAACACCTTTCTCTCCCTTATAGAACCCAGTCAATGGAAGCAAGAACACCTTGGAACCTTTCGCTTGAACAGTGATTATAAGTGGGAACGTCTGTAAGCTCTTTTTTCTCCCTACTTTTGTCTTATGGAAAAACATGAAACGCCTCGGCAAAAAAAAATCGGTACAGTCCTACAACAAGAGATTGCCGCTCTTTTACAAAACGCCATACGCAAGGGAAATGTTTCCAACCTCATGATCTCGGTCACTAAAGTAAACGTCACTTCGGACTTGTCTATTGCAAAAGTATACCTTAGTATTTTTCCAAACAATCTAGCCTCTAGCTACTTTGAAAACCTCAAAGAAAATAGAAGTCAGTTGCGCCACGATCTTTCCCAAAAGATGAAAAATCAGTTGCGGCGTATTCCCGAGCTTCACTTTTACCTAGACGATTCCTTGGACTATATCGAGGCCATTGAAAAAGAGCTGAACAAAGGTGAAAACCCCATTAAAAATCCCACTGATCTAGAGTCCAGACAGAAAAAATAAATGCGAAGCAATCTATGTCCTACACCTTAAAAATCGCCTGGCGTTATTTTTTTTCAAAAAGCAAACAAACCGTAATCAATCGGATCAATACTTTTGCTTTTTTTATGGTCGTGGTTGCTTCCGCTGCACTCTTTGTTGTGTTGAGTGCTTTTGCAGGACTCAAAGATTTTGGGCTTTCGTTTGCCAATAGTTTCGATCCCGATTTCGAAATTCTTCCCGAACGAGGAACTTATTTTAGCGTACCCGACAGTACCCTGGTCCAACTGCACTCCCTTCCAGAGATAATCGCCGCAGCACCCGAAATAGAAGAAAAAGTATTCCTCTCCTTTAAAGACAAAAATCAAGTCGCTTTTCTCAAAGCTGTTTCTCCTGACTACACTTCTGTGATCCCCATAGACCGCTTGATTGCCCTAGGAGACTGGCTTTCCTTTGAAGGGCCAGATGTTATTGCAGGATTTGGCATCGCAGGAAGTATGGGTTTAGGCGTTTACGATTACAACACCTTTTTAAACATCATTGTACCCAAGAAGAAAAAACAAACTTTGCTTAATCAAAATCCGTTTACCTCCTCGCCTAGTGTGGTTTCCGGTTTGTACCAAATCAACGAAGATTTAGATAAAAAATACCTGTTTTCGAACCTGAGCTTTGGACAACAGCTCTTGGAACTCCAACCCGATCAGTTTTCATCTGTTGTTTTAAAAACAGCACCTCAGGTCACTAAAAAAAAGTTGACTTCACAGCTAGAGCCTTTGTTTACTATTCCAATACGTATCGTTTCCAGAGCTGAGCAGAATGCCGCTTTGTACCGCATGCTTAATGTAGAACATCTGGCGATCTATTTTATTTTTACATTGGTAATGATTATTGCTTTGTTTAATGTAGTAGGCGCCTTAATCATGATGGTTCTGGACAAACAAGAACAATTAAAAATCTTAATCGCCCTGGGTGCTGCACCTAAAGGAATTCACAAAATCTTTTTCCTTCTAGGGCTTTTAATCTGTGGTTCAGGAGGGGTCGCCGGTTTGCTCTTAGGAATTGTTTTGGTATTGATCCAATCTGCGTTTCCCTTTATTTATGTGCCCGGGACCAGCCTGTCCTATCCCGTGCTTTTTGAATTTGAAAACGTGGTCATTGTTTTGGGAACCTTGATGCTCCTCGGCACCCTCAGTACCGCCTGGGCCACCCAAGGTCTAACAAAGAAAATAAAGGCTTACAGTACCTCCTGAGTTGCGTATACTTCTAAGATTTCGTCAAATACCGCATAAACCTCTTCTGCTAGGTTTGAAGTCACCATACGCGTTCGGTAGGGCTTAAAATTCGTAAACCCTTTAAAATAATTTGTGTAATGTCTTCTGGTTTCTAGGACTCCTAAAACGGGCCCTTTCCAGGCCACGGACATTTCCAGGTGTCTTCGAGCAATTTCTACTCGTGCCGCTAGACCTGGTGCCGAAAGATGGGTTCCAGTCTCCATAAAATGTTTCACTTGATTGAAAAACCAGGGGTTTCCGATGCTTGCTCTACCAATCATCGCGCCGTCCAGTCCGTATTGATCTCTCATTTCCACTGCACGCTCGGGGGTGTTTACATCTCCATTCCCAAAAACGGGTATGTGCATTCTCGGGTTGTTTTTTACCTCTGCGATGGGTCGCCAATCCGCATCTCCCTTGTACATTTGTGCACGGGTACGCCCGTGAATGGAAATCGCAGCACAACCCACATCCTGAAGTCGCTCTGCGACTTCCATGATCTTAATGGAATCGTGGTCCCAACCCAGGCGCGTTTTAACCGTTACCGGCAAATTGGTCTGCTTGACCATGGCTTGGGTCAATTCCACCATTTTAGGAATGTCTTTTAATATCCCCGCCCCAGCGCCTTTGCAGACTACCTTTTTTACAGGACAGCCAAAGTTAATGTCAATTATATCTGGCTTTGTGGCCTCCACAATTTCTACAGAACGCAACATGGAGTCCAAGTTGGCCCCAAAGATTTGAATCCCTACTGGGCGTTCTTTTTCATAAATATCCAGCTTTTGAACGCTTTTTGCCGCATCGCGAATCAAACCTTCGCTGGAAATAAACTCCGTATAGACAACATCCGCACCCCCATCTTTGCACAAGGCGCGAAAGGGCGGGTCGCTCACATCCTCCATCGGAGCGAGAAGCAAGGGAAAAGAACCCAACTCAATGTCACCTATTTTGACCACCGGTTTTTAATTTTTGACAAAAATAGGGAAAAGTAAGGGCTTTACGAATTTATAGTTTTCAAGCGTTTCCCGAAGTTTCCTTAAACTCTCTCCCGTGAAAGGGTGGATAGGTATCTGTCATAAACCGCATATAAATGTGAACTCGATATTCCCACCGTATGGTTTGCTCCCAAAATTGGTGCCAGTTTTTTGGATAAGTCCCATAAAATAAAACCGCCCAAAAAGCAAGAAAAGAGAGTATTAACCCCCATAAGATTCTAAAAATCAATAGAAATAAATGTGGAATTACTACATAAAAAATTCCGAAGAACAACCGAAGAAGCAAAAGCCCACGGCTCAAGGTTTCGGGATAAGGAATTTCAAGGTTGGTGTCCTCTTCTGCTGCAGTTAATCCAAACTTTGGATAGCCGTCACAAAGATTTAATATTCGAGCATTCACCCTTAGTCGCCAACGAAGGTGTTTTTCTTGATATTCAAACATGTTTCTAGGGTATTTCCCCGTAAATAAAACAACCCAAAAGGCTACGAAAGAAAGTACTGTGCCCCAAAGCTCAATAAAAAAAAGTAAAAACGAATGGGGTAGCACGATGTAGAGTGACCCGAAGAGAAAACGAACAACTAATTCTATTCGGGAATACGCTTCCTGATGAACTATTGATAATTTCATAAAAAGTAGTTTTAATAAGATTTGAAATCTCAAATTACAAAATATTCTTCAGCCTTTCAAAAGTTTGTCAAAAGACAAAATCACAGAAGACAATCTCGTATATTTGTCCCGCTATGAATGACGGCGTCGTATGAAAAACATCAGAAACTTTTGCATCATTGCCCATATTGACCACGGTAAAAGTACCTTGGCAGATCGTTTGTTGGATTTTACTGGAGCAGTTACCGAGAGAGAAAAGCAGGATCAACTTTTGGACAATATGGATCTGGAACGCGAACGCGGGATTACAATCAAATCCCATGCAATCCAGATGGAATATCTCCATGAAGGAGAAACCTATGTGCTCAACCTTATCGATACTCCTGGCCATGTGGATTTTTCTTATGAAGTTTCTCGATCTATTGCGGCTTGTGAAGGTGCATTGCTCATTGTGGATGCCGCACAAAGCATTCAGGCGCAAACCATATCAAACTTATACCTCGCCCTAGAAAACGATTTAGAAATCATTCCCGTACTCAATAAGATCGACCTGCCCTCTGCCAATCCTGAAGAGGTAACCGATGATATCGTCGATTTGCTGGGCTGTGCTCCCGAAGAGGTTATCCCCGCTTCTGCCAAAACAGGACTTGGGATTCAAGAAATATTGACCGCTATCATCGACAGGGTACCCGCTCCTAAAGGAAGTACAAAAGAACCCCTGCAAGCCTTAATTTTTGACTCCGTTTACAACCCTTTTCGGGGTGTAGAAACCTATTTTCGCGTCCTTAACGGAACCATTAAAAAAGGACAGAAAATCCAATTTATTGCCACTCAAAAAAAATATTTTGCTGATGAAATTGGGACGCTTAAGCTCAAACAAGAGCCCAAAAAAGAAATTGCCGCAGGAGATGTGGGCTATTTGATAACAGGAATCAAAGAAGCCAAGGAAGTTAAAGTGGGCGATACGATCACAGATCCCGAAAACCCCACTCAAGAAGCTATTGAAGGGTTTGAAGAGGTCAAACCCATGGTCTTTGCGGGAATCTATCCCGTAGACACAGAAGACTATGAGGAACTTCGTGCCTCTATGGAAAAACTACAACTCAACGATGCTTCTTTAGTCTTTTTCCCCGAAAGCTCTGCTGCACTGGGATTTGGTTTCCGTTGTGGTTTTCTGGGCATGTTGCATTTAGAAATCATTCAAGAGCGCTTGGAACGCGAGTTTGACATGACCGTGATTACCACCGTTCCCAATGTATCCTATCAAGCGTTTACAAAAAAGAATCCGAATGACGTTTTGTGGGTCAACAATCCTTCCGACTTACCAGATCCCTCGGGCTTGGATCGTGTAGAAGAACCCTATATCAAAGCCTCAATAATCACCAAATCCGAATATGTTGGAAATGTTATGTCCCTCTGTATTGAAAAACGGGGTCAAATTACCAACCAAACCTATCTGACTACAGAACGGGTAGAATTGACTTTTGACATGCCGCTGGCAGAAATTGTCTTTGACTTTTACGACCGTTTAAAAACGGTGTCTAAAGGGTACGCGTCTTTTGACTACAGCCCTATCGGTTTACGTCCCTCTAAGTTAGTTAAAGTAGATGTTTTGCTCAATGCCAATCAGGTGGATGCGCTCTCCGCTTTAGTCCATGCAGACAATGCGTATTCCATCGGCAAAAAAATGTGCGAAAAATTGCGCGAACTCATTCCACGACAACAGTTTGACATCCCTATTCAAGCCGCCATTGGAGCGAAAATTATTTCCCGTGAGACCATCAAAGCCCTCCGTAAAGACGTGACTGCAAAATGTTATGGAGGAGACATTACCCGAAAGCGAAAACTGTTAGAAAAACAGAAAAAAGGGAAAAAGAAAATGCGCCAAGTCGGAAGCGTAGAAATCCCACAAGAAGCCTTTATGGCGGTTCTTAAGCTTAATGATTAATTTTCTTACCAGAAAAAGTTGTCGTTGTTTAATTTAATTTGGTTTATAGCATAAACTTGTTTATGTTTGTGTCAAACTTAACTCTTTTACCTATGTCTTCAAAACACTTAACTCCTGAACAACAGCTCAATCTCATTGAAACCACCCTTGCGAAAACTCGAGAAAATTTAAGTCATTACAGTTTTGACTTTCTTTTTTGGGGCTGGCTGATCTTTTGTACTGCACTACTCAATTTTATTGGATTAAACTATACCGAATTGGGGGTGAAAAGCTACTTCATTTGGGGGGTCAGCCCCTTGCTTGGTGGTTTATTTGTGGCCATTTACCACAGCAAGCAATCCCGAGTGAAAACGAATAAAACACATTTTGAGTTTTTTATGCAACAACTTTGGATTGTAATAGGAAGTGTAATGATCCTGTTTTCCCTGTCTTCTTTTTTTGTTCCCATTAAACCGCTTTTCTTTTTTCCTGTTTTGGCTGGAATTGGAACCTTGGTCTCTGGATTAGTCTTGCGTTTTCGCTTATTGATCTTTGGAGGGGTTCTTTTACTTTTATTTCCTTTTATAGCGCTACAGCTCTCCGATTCTTGGAATATGCTTCTTTATGGACTCGTTGTTTTTGTCTCATTTGCCTTGCCTGGTTATGCCTTAAGAAAGGCGGTTCGATGAAGCCTTTCGATCCTTTACTTAATACGGGTTTGCGCTTGGGAGTCATGTCGTTATTGATCAAGCTAAAGTCTGCTTCTTTTGTGTACTTAAAAAAAGAACTGAATGCGACCCAAGGAAATCTCAGCGTCCAGCTTGAAAAACTTCAACAAGGGGGGTATATTAAAATCCATA
>CAXGYE010000071.1:0-6651 GCA_964013865.1 uncultured Flavobacteriaceae bacterium | reverse complement strand
CTCGAAAATGGGGTTACACCAAAAAAAATATTCCCGAAAACCAAGCAGAAATTATCGTGTGTGAACAAAACTTCCACGGGAGAACCTCGACCATTATCTCATTTTCCAGCGATTCGGGTTCCAGACAACATTTTGGGCCCCATGCCTCAGGATTTATCTCCATTCCCTACAACGACATTGAGGCTTTAGAAAAAACTTTACAAAACCATCCCAATGTGGCCGGTTTTCTGGTAGAACCCATACAGGGAGAAGCGGGTGTTTATACCCCCGATCCTGATTTTATTCGAAAGGCGAGAGCTTTGTGCTCCCACTACAACGTATTGTTAATGGCAGATGAAATTCAGACTGGAATCGGTAGAACAGGTGCACTACTCGCCGTTTGCGGAAATTGTGACTGCGGCGGTTCTTGTGAAAGACAAGAAGCCACCTACACCCGTCCGGATGTATTGATATTAGGAAAAGCCATTAGTGGAGGAACCTATCCTGTTTCTGCGGTTTTGTGTGATGCTGACATTATGGAGGTCATTCAACCCGGTCAACACGGAAGTACCTTTGGAGGAAATCCCATGGCTTGTTCCGTTGCCAAGGAGGCCCTAGAGGTCATTCGAGATGAAAAGCTAACTCAGAATGCTCGAAAACTAGGAATTAAATTTAGAAATGCAATGCAATCGTATATTGACAGCAGTTCCATTGTTTTGAGTGTTCGGGGGAGAGGTTTGTTAAACGCCATTGTGATCAACGATTCTGAAGAAAGTAAGACCGCTTGGAACATTTGTCTTAAGCTAATGGAAAACGGGCTTCTGGCAAAACCCACACACGGCAACATCATCCGATTTGCTCCGCCGTTGGTAATGACGGAAGCACAACTGGACGATTGTATTTCCATCATCACTAAAACGCTAATTGAATTTGAGCCTTAAAAGTGGAGTGCCTATGAATGTGTATTTTGACAATGCCGCAACTACTCCCATGCGAAAAGAAGTAATCCGATCAATTGCTTCTGTGATGGAGGAATGTTTTGGAAACCCGTCCTCTACGCATGCTTTTGGACGAACTGCGAAAACTCATATTGAAACAGCTCGGAAGGGAATCGCTAGCTTATTAAATGCAGCTCCCCAAGAAATTATTTTTACTTCCGGAGGGACGGAGTCGGACAATATGATTTTGAATTGTGCCGTAAAAGATCTCGGAGTTACAACATTGATTTCTTCTCCCATAGAGCACCATGCAGTACTTCACGCTTTGGAAGCTTTACAGAAAGTACATCAAGTCCAAGTAGCTTATGTAAAAATTGACGCTTCGGGAACTGTGGATTTAGATCATTTGGAGGCTTTACTTAAGCAAGACGATTCCAAAAAGCTGGTCAGCTTGATGCATGTCAACAACGAAATAGGTAATATCTTAGACTTGCAAAAAGTAGGCGAACTTTGTCACGCACAGGGTGCTTTTTTTCATACCGACGCCGTTCAAGGGATAGGTCATTATGCTTTTGATATGGAGCAACTTCCCATTGATTTTCTTTCTTCTGCCGCTCACAAATACCACGGGCCTAAAGGAATTGGTTTTTCCTTCGTAAGAAAAAATGCGGGACTGAATCCTTTTATACACGGTGGAGCGCAAGAGCGCGGCTTGCGAGCGGGTACAGAATCCGTTCACAATATTGTTGGAATGCATAAGGCTCTAGAACTAGCGTATCAGGATTTGCAGCAGGAACGTACTCAGGTTTTAGAATTAAAAAATTACTTTAAGACGTCTTTGTTAGAAGTTTTTCCAACCGCACATTTTAATGGTCTTTCGGGAAACGATTTGTCAAGTACTTACACGCTCGTGAACGTAGCCTTGCCCATTGCTGAAGAGAAAGCAAGTTTACTCGATTTTCACTTGGATTTAAAAGGAGTGGCGTGTTCCAAGGGAAGCGCCTGCCAGTCGGGAAGTAGTTCTGGCTCTCATGTCTTAAACGCGATTCAAACGGAAGCACTTCTAAAGATCCCCTCTTTGCGTTTTTCTTTTTCCATATTCAATACCCGTGAGGAAGTAGATTATGTCATTGCTGCCTTAAAGGAGTTTGAAGCGTGAGCGAGGTTTTGTTATAAACTAATTGTAATTTCTAAAAAAATCTCGTTTAAAAACCGTCTTGTTCCCTACTTGATCTTCCGCCTCAATGGTCAATTCATGTAAGGCTTCCTCAAATTCAAGGTCACCAAAATCATAAATAAGGCTGTTGTTTTTGGGTTCGTGTTCCAACAGAATCCATCTGCCGTTAATTTCTCCCCTAAATTTTTTCAATCCCGAATAATCATCAGAAATTTTGAACCGTAAAAAGCTGTAATTGGAAAGCCATTGTCCACTCTTGAAGTTTACCGCTTTAATGTTGGGTGCCACACTATCTCTGCTGCTGACATAACTCCCAAGGGTTTTTGATTTTCCTTGCCAAAAGCCTTCTTTTCGATTTGCAGTAAAAAAATCAGTACCGCCTTTACGGTTTATAAAAGCCAAAAAAGATTGGGCAAGGGCTAAACTATCTGCTTCAGGTATTTTGTATTTAACTTCGTATGCATTTCGCAATGGATATTCATTTCTTCCCACTTGGAGGGTATCTCCTCGATTTTCTACTTTTAGAACTACAGGATCAAAAAAACTTTCTTTAGGAAAGTAAACCGATTTATCCTCAAAATCAAATAAATAATCCTTAGAGGGCTCCAAAGAATATTCTATTGGAGTGTCCTGCTTGATTTGGTCTGAAGAACCGGTTAGGTAGGCCTCTACTTTAGTGGTGTTTTGCTGGTAATCTTTAATTTCTACAAGCAGTTGATAGGATTTTCCCGATTCAATTTCAAGTTCACCAGACCCGGTCAAGTTTTTTAAAAACGAAAGCTTTTGTTCTGGGTGGGCGACTAGACGTTGGATTCTTCTTTTGCTTTTTGCAAGCTCTGGGTAATCAATCAGGACATTGATGTATTTGGCATCAGTGAAAGACATGCGGTCCATTTGGTAGGAAAAATATTCGATTCCATTCAACCGCACTGAAGCACTGTAAATCCCATTTTTATTATACGATCGGTTTTGACGATCGAATAAACGAACTCCTACATTGACCTTGCCCGAAGCACTGATGCCAGCTGTGGTATAAACACTATCATTTTTTCTTAGTAAGGGATACTCCTTTCTTGAACCAAAAGGGCTAATGCTATTGTAGAGATAAAAATTTTGAATTTGTGGTCGCAGGGTATCTTCTATATCTAAAGGATATCGCATCGCATTGATCGGAAGTTGCCCTTTCGTTTCTCGCATTTCAAAATGTAAATGAGGCCCATAGGAACCTCCTGTATTTCCAGAGTAGGCAATAATTTCACCCGCTTCAATGGGTAACTCATTTATTTTGGGAAAGAGCTGGATAGTAAAGGACTCTTTTTGGTATTGTTTTTCCTTTACATAGGCTTCAATTTTAGGAGCGAACTTTTTTAAATGCGCATAGACCGAGGTAGTGCCATCGGGGTGATCTATATACAAGGCTTTACCATATCCACTTACACTGATCCGCACCCTTCTAACCCATCCGGATCGGACACTTTTTACGCTAAGTCCTTGACGACCTTGGGTTCTTATATCAAGCCCTGCATGAAAATGATTGTTGCGAAACTCACCAAAGGTTCCCGAAAGTTGAATTGGAATATCTAAGGGTGCTACCCATTTGGATGAGGTTTGGCTAAAAGAGGTAAGACTCAAGGACAACAAGAGGAAAAAGAATTTGTATTTCAACTATAGTGATTTTAACTGCAATATAAAAAACCAATTTCTTTTAGATAAATTTTTTAGTGGTTGTTAAAGTTTTTAAAACTCTATTCAAGTAACACTTTAATTGAAAAAAGATTCGATAAATTTGTTTAAGAGTAATGGATATCAATTTTTATAATGAATCAAAAGCCCTTGGCAATAGTAACTTTAGAAGAAAAAATTGTTGGCTTGTTAAACAGGTTGAAAGAAAATCACCTTAGCCTGACGCAACTTAAAGAATCCAATGAGGTACTTCTTCTAAAGAATAAATCTTTGGAAGAAAAGATTCTAAACTTAAAAGAAGAGAATAAGTCCTTAAAAATTGCAAACAATTTACTCGGCAGTAATGAAGGTAAAACACAGACAAAAAAGAAGATAAATAGTTTAATCAAGGAAGTTGATTATTGCATTCAACAGCTTTCAGAAATAAATTAGACCTATGAGTGATTTGTTAAAAATAAAGCTAACTATTGCAAATCGAGTATATCCCCTATCTATAGCCCCTGACCAAGAGGCATCAATCCGTGCTTCAGCAAAAAAAATTGAAGCAACGATTCAACAACTTGAAAAAAACTATGCTGTCCGCGATAAGCAAGATGTATTGGCGATGTGTTCCCTTCAATATGCAGCACAATTGGATCAATCCAAAAATGAGACCAGCTCTGTACATTCAGGGGATGACAAAATCCAAGAACTCATTGACATGATTGAGGTTCATTTAGCTGCATACTAAGTTCTGAAAACAATACAACACTGCCTGTATTAGTATTTTTTTGATAAACTCAACGAGCTTTTAATTCGGAGAGGTGAGTTTCAGTTGTAAAAGCAAGCTGCCTTGTAGCAGATCCTTGACCAATTGTGTAGCCTCAAACTTGATTTTTAGGAGTTTATACAAAGAGCACGCTAATACAGGTTTTTTTAAACAAATCATTAAAAGAAATGGAATCCTACATATATTTTATATCTGCGTTAGTAACCCTCCTAGCAGGTTTATTTTTAGGAGTTCTTTTTAAAAAAGGGACACATAAAAAAACACTGGGAGAGACAAAGAGTAAGGCCGAGGAACTTCTAAGAAACGCTCAGATGGAAGCGAAAGCTATCCAAAAAGATAAAATGCTCGAAGCCAAAGAATACTTTATAGAATTAAAGTCCAAACACGAAAATGCGTTTAATCAGCGTGAAAAAAGAATATCAGAAATTGAAAATAAAGTACGAAAGTTACAATCTGTAGCTCATAAAGAGGTAAAAAAAAATACAGACCTGAAACGAAAACTAGAAGAGCAAACTTCTTTTTTGGAAAAAAAACAATCTAAAATTCTATCAAAAGAACAAGAGTTGGAAGAAAAAATTAAAATCCAGATTACAAAACTGGAAGAGTTAGCAAATCTTTCTGCCGAAGAGGCCAAAGTAGAAATGATGGAAAGCTTGAAAGAAAAAGCCAAGGCGGATGCAATGGCTTTTGTGCAGCACAGTGTAGAAGAGGCAAAGCTTACCGCACAACAAGAAGCAAAAAAAATAGTCATCAATACTATACAACGAATTGGTACGGAAGAAGCAGTGGACAATTGTGTATCCATTTTCAATCTGGATTCTGATGATGTGAAAGGAAGAATCATCGGAAGGGAAGGACGTAACATTCGTGCGTTAGAAGCAGAAACAGGAGTGGAAATTATAGTAGATGATACTCCCGAGGCAATTATTTTATCTTGTTTTGATCCGGTACGAAGAGAAATCGCACGATTATCGTTGCACCGTTTGGTCAGCGACGGAAGAATCCATCCCGCCCGGATAGAGGAAGTCGTCCACAAAACAAGAAAACAAATTGAGAATGAAATCATCGAAGTCGGGAAACGAACCGTAATCGATCTGGGAATTCATGGCTTACATCCCGAACTGGTTCGAATAGTAGGACGAATGAAGTACCGTTCCTCCTATGGGCAAAATCTATTACAACATTCCCGGGAAGTGGCTAAGCTTTGTGGGGTGATGGCCTCGGAGTTGGGGCTCAATGCGAAACTGGCAAAACGCGCAGGTTTGTTGCACGACATCGGGAAGGTTCCCGAGGAAGAAGCCGAGACACCTCACGCCATACTGGGAATGGAGTGGGCTGAAAAATACGGAGAAAAGCCCGAAGTGTGTAATGCCATTGGTGCTCATCACGACGAAATAGAAATGACTTCCTTGCTTTCTCCCCTAGTTCAAGTTTGTGATGCGATTTCTGGAGCCCGTCCTGGTGCGAGGAGACAAGTCTTGGACAGTTACGTCCAACGTCTTAAAGATCTTGAACAAATTGCATTGGATTTTAACGGGGTAAACAAAGCGTACGCTATTCAAGCTGGTCGTGAATTGAGGGTATTTGTAGAAAGTGAAAAGGTTTCCGATGACAATGCTTCCCGTTTGTCTTTTGAGATTTCCCAAAAAATACAAACCGACATGACCTATCCGGGACAGGTTAAGGTAACTGTCATTCGCGAGACGCGCGCGGTCAATGTGGCTAGATAAGTTTAGAGATTCATCAGAAATCCATAAACCAGACCAGCCAAAGCACCGCCTGTAAAAGGACCTAAAATAGGAATCCAGCTGTAACTCCAATCGGCATCTTTGTTTTTACGTGGTAAAAACTGATAGACCAAACGCGGACCAAAATCACGGGCAGGATTGATGGCATAACCCGTAGTCCCTCCCAGTGTCATTCCAATTAGCCAAACCAGAATACCTATGGGTAGTGCATCCAAAGATCCCAATCCAAAGTTTTGAATTTCTGAACCACTAATTTCGATATTGGGCCCTACAATAAATAAGGCACCAAATACCAACATAAAGGTACCAATACCTTCGCTAAAAAAGTTGTTTTTAAAGTTGCGTACCGCTGGACCT
>CAXGYE010000070.1:0-6677 GCA_964013865.1 uncultured Flavobacteriaceae bacterium | reverse complement strand
AACATTTTATTTACCCTAAACCGACCTCAGGACGGGGCCATTAACATTACTCTTAAAGACGGTTTATACACCATCAATTCACCTTTTGCAGGTCAGTTTATGCGGATGGCAGATCAGTTTCAAGGGACCTTGGAAGCGGAAACAGAAAGCCCATTACAATTGCGCTCCTTGTACACCTTACCCAATTTTCAATTTGTAATTCCCGAACCTGCCCTTCGAGGTGTCTTTGACATTGTTAAAGCCGATACACAAGGGGAAGCGATTCAAAATGCCTTGCGATTGGAAGTTCAATCTCAAGGAGAAAGTCAAGTGGTGACACTTTTGGGTGGAAAAGGCATTACCAACGATCCAAAGAAAGTAACTGCGGGTGGTTTGGACTTTTATTTACAGTTTGGTTCTCTGTCCATCGAATTGCCTTTTGCCATAAAGCTCAACGACTTTATTGCAGAAAAATATCCCGGAACTGAAAAGAGTTACGCTTCCTTTATGAGTAAAGTTCGTGTGGAGGACAGTGAACCCTTTGACTACGACATTTATATGAACCACGTTTTGGATCACAAAGGATTTCGCTTTTTTCAAGCCTCTTTTAACCCTGACGAGAAAGGAACGATTCTTTCTGTAAACCATGACTGGTGGGGAACCTATATTACTTATGCGGGGTATATGTTGTTGTATTTGAGTATGATTGGGATTTTCTTTATTGGAAAAACTCGCTTTCAAGATCTTTCCAAAGCGTTGGATAAAATCAATCAAAAAAAGAAAGCCCTGACCGCTTTAGTGCTCTTTTTTGCCTTACAGTCAGTTGGTCTCCAAGCGCAAACTCCTGTACATCAGCAACGCAGTGCCATCGATTTTGACTCCATCATTAAAGCAGACGCTTTTTCGGAAGCCCATGCCCGTAAGTTTGCAGAATTGATCATTCAAGACGCTGGTGGACGGATGAAGCCAGCCAATACCTTTTCTTCGGAACTGCTACGCAAGGTGAGTAAAAGCGACACCTACCAAGGGTTAAATTCCGATCAGGTGTTGTTGTCCATCATGAACAATCCTGCGGTTTGGTACAACGTTCCACTGATTTATTTAAAGCGAGGCAATGACAGTATTCGCAAACTCGCTGGGTTGGATGCAAAGGCAAAATATGCCCCTTTGTTGTCTTTTTTTGATACGGTAGGCAACTATAAACTGGCCACTCCTTTAGAGGAAGCCTATCGGGCAGCGGTACCTAATCAGTTTCAAAAAGACTTTATCGAGCTGGACCGAAGAGTGAATCTTTTGTACGCTGCTCTGGAGGGTAAAGTCATGCGGATTTTTCCTGTTCCCAATGATGTAAATAACAAATGGGTTTCCTTTCCAGAGTCGGCAGAGGCTAATTTTACAGGAAAAGACTCCTTATATGTCCGCAATATTTTACCACTTTATTTTCAATCCTTACGCTTGGCACAACAAGACGGAGATTATGAGCAGGCAGAAAATTTATTGGAGAGCATTTACGGTTTTCAAAAGAAGTTTGGAGCCGAAGTTCTTCCTGACCAAGAAAAAGTTAGAGCTGAAATCGCTTATAACAAATACGACATATTTAAAAAGTTGTTCAGCTGGTACATTTATGCAGGAACTCTATTTTTTGTGGTTTTAATTGTTCAAATTTTTAAGTCCAATCGGTTCATTTCTTATTTAGTAAAAGGTTTTCAAGGTATTTTAGTGGTGTTGTTTCTCCTGCATACTGCGGGACTCATTGCCCGCTGGTACATTTCGGGACACGCCCCTTGGAGTGATGCATATGAATCCATGATTTACGTGGCTTGGGCAACTCAGTTTTTTGGTTTGGCTTTTGGACGCAAGTCCGCTTTGACGATGGCCTCCACAGCATTTGTTGCAGGAATGATTTTGATGATTGCCCATTGGAATTGGATGGACCCTGCCATTGCCAATTTGGTTCCCGTTTTGGATAGCTACTGGTTGATGATTCACGTGGCGGTGATCGTGGGAAGTTACGGACCTTTCGCTTTGGGAATGATCATTGGTGCTGTAGCTCTAATCTTGATGTTGGTAGCCACACAGAAAAACAAACAGAAAATAAAATTGCAGATCAAAGAACTTACCATCATCAACGAATTGGCAATCACTGTAGGGTTGATTATGTTGACCATAGGAAACTTCCTCGGTGGGATGTGGGCCAATGAAAGTTGGGGGCGCTACTGGGGCTGGGATCCTAAAGAAACCTGGGCCTTGATCAGCATCATGGTCTATGCTTTTGTGATTCACATGCGCTTGATTCCCGGACTGCGCGGAACTTGGATTTTTAATCTGATGAGCGTAGTGGCTTTTGCTAGTATTCTGATGACCTATTTTGGGGTGAATTTCTATTTGGTTGGGTTGCATTCCTATGCCAGTGGAGACAAGATCATTACTCCAAACTTTGTGTATTATTCTATGGTGGTCGTCGCTCTTTTAGGTACCGCCTCTTATTTTAGATCTAAAAAGCTTTATTCAAAATAAGTACTGGCATAATTTTTGAAAATTTTATATCAAAATCGCATCATGAATCTTTCCCAAACACTTCCTTTAATTTTAGTGCTGCTCACTTTTTCTTGTGTAAAAAATACAGAAGTACTTCCTGAAGAGGAGCTGAGTGTTGAGGAACAAAAATGGCGTGATCAAAATTTAAAATCCTATGAATTTACCCTTCAAATCAGTTGTTTTTGTATTCGAGAATACACCCTTCCCAAAAGGGTAGTAGTACAAAATAATGAGGTGGTTCAAGTGGATGATACTCCCTATGAGGAACTCAACGATTCTGCTATCCAAACTATTGACGGCTATTTTGATTTTATTCGTGAAACGAGAAAACAAAATCCTGATGAAGAAGAGATTATCTATGATACAGACTTAGGGTATCCTACCTCTATTTTTTTTGATATCAGTTACCAAATGGCTGATGAGGAAATACGCTATACAATCAGTGAATTGATTCCTTCCATTTACTAGGCGAAGGATTCAATTTATTATTTTTATCGGAACGTAATATCGAATGCGAAATTTAAAACGTATGAAAAGAAAATGGTTTATTTATTCCGTAGTAGGAATGATACTTTTAGGCTTGGGTCTTTCCTTATTGGGGGAAGCCATCCTCTTCAAATCAAAGGATGATTTTAGTTGGTTTTTCTGGGGTACAGCTGCACTAGTTACCTTTAACGCTGGGATTGGATTAATCGGCGAAGCAATAGTGCTCAAAGTTAAGTTGAAAATTTAGTCAAAAGCAGCGACAAAATCATCTTGATCACTTCCGTCTTTGATCAGCGTAAATGCTTTATCAATAAGTGGCTCAATTTGATCCGTTGGAAATCCCAAACCGACGACCATACGTTTCATCAGCTGTTTTTCCGCTTCATCTGCAATGTGATCGGCTAGAACCATACGTGCTAAATCGTAAAGGCGCTCCAGTCGTCCTTGCTTTGTAGTTGGCGGATTAATAGGGTGTTGATCACTATTTTCTAGGATTGAAGCCTTTTCTTCATCTTCAATTTCCAAATGAATTGCCAGGCGATCAATAAATGCTTTCTCCTCTTCTGAAATAACTCCATCGGCTAAAGCTATTCGAACAATCGCAGCAAAATGGTCTCGATTTCTCGATTTGAATCCGGGGGTGTATAAGTCTGAATAGGACATGTTTTTAGATTTTTGTCAAAGATAAAAAATGGAATCGGCAAAGAGTTCTAATTTAGCAGTAATTTTAACGGAAACAGCTCCTCCATGAAACCACTATTTATTTTAAAGAACAGATCGGATATTGGCGCGGGCACACGCGGTTCGGATATGGGGATTGATGCCCTTGAGATTGCCGCGATTAATGCGAAGAATGATTTTTTTAAAAAACATCCTTTTGAGGACATTAAAACCCACAATGAAACGGTTTACGACAAGGTAAAAAACACCACCGCGAAGCGGATTAATTTTGTTCTTGAACAATGCCGCTGGGTAAAAAAGGCAACACAAAAGGCTCTTGAAGCAGATACTTTTCCACTTATTTTATCGGGCGATCATTCCTCAGCTTTGGGCTCTTTAGCAGGGATTAAGGCAGCTTATCCTGAGAAAACCTTAGGAGCTATTTGGATTGATGCGCATGCCGATTTACACACGCCTTTAAGTACCCCGTCTGGAAATGTCCATGGGATGCCTTTGGCGGCAGCTTTGGGTCATGATAACAGAGCCTATCAGATCAACAAGGTAACTGAAGAGACGTTAGCTGATTGGGAACAGATGAAAAGTTTGGGTACAGTCACTCCTATTTTACAGCCTGAACACCTCATTTATTTTGGTGTTCGAGATACTGAAATAGAAGAAGATGCAATTAGGAAAGAGAAAAAAATTCGCAACTATCCCGTCCATGAAATCCGTCAAAGAGGTTTGGGGTATTGTGTCGAAGAAGCTTTGCAGCAACTAGAAGCAGTTGATTTGCTCTACCTCACTTTTGACGTGGATGCCTTGGATTGTGATTTAATTTCTCATGGAACGGGTACACCTGTTTCCAAAGGGTTTGATCCTCGTGAAATCATCCAATTGATTCAAGGATTTCAAGCCAGCGGAAAATTGACAGCCCTAGAAATTTGCGAAATCAATCCCTTGCTAGATGAAAAAGGCAACCGGATGGCGGAAGCTGCCTTTGAGGTAGTTCATGGCGTGTTGGGTTAATCAATATCAAAGCGAACCCCCAAAGAGATGTTGTTTTGCAAATACGGTTGATTTTTAAAAAGCGGTGAAAGATCCGCTTTGGCGTAAAGTGTGAGCACTCTGGGAAAGGAAACATAGCCACTTACGCCATAGACTAGTTCGTTAAAGTTCAAATCATTCTTGATTTTTTCTTTAAAATTAATTCAATTCAGTGATTCTAGCGAGATAATGGTAGTGGTTTTTTTCTTTACGTGTTCCCGATTTTGCTCTTTTCTTTGCCTTTTTATGGAGCCCGTTTTGAGTCGCTTCCAGAGTAGCTTTTAAACTCGGATTTAATTTTTTCTCATTTGAAAGCATTTTGATGCGGTCAGCAAAGCGAATTTGAAGTGCCATTTTAGAATCATCTAAGGGGCTTTTTGAATCTAAAAGACGGGAATGGATTTGTTCCAAAAGTTCGTCTGGGGCTAATCCCTCACCATCTAGAGTTGCGCCTGTAGAAAGCATCCGATTCAGTCTTTCGACGCTCAAAATCCGATTCAAAGCACTGTACTGAAGGTTTTGAAACCGTTCCAATCCGCCTTCCTGTTTTATTTTGGAAACTAGAGAGGACTCCAATAACCAGTATTGAGTGGACCACAGATTTTGGTCTAAAAAAGCTAGAGCGCGCCTTTGAGCTGCTGCACTTACATTTTTATAGGGGATGTTTTCTTGCCCTTTTACCATAAGCGTTTCGTTGATTCCACCAATGAGTTTTATCACGTGATAGATGTAGCGCCGATAAACTCCTAAGAGTTCATTGTACAATTCGTTCAGGTCTTCATAGGACTGTCCTTCGCTTGTGGTCCATTCGTCTAGATTTTTCGCTACTAGTTTTAGATTTTTTAGTCCGTAGTCACTTGCTTTTACAGGATCGTCTCCGATATTTTCCGTCTGAGTATTAGGATCATTTCCTCCAGAACCAAACATATACATAGGATTCATACTTTTTGCATCAACTATTTTTTTCAAGGAAACTTTTTCCGTTTCCGAAGTTTCTCCGGGAAAATAACGGTAGCCCCATTCAATGGCATAGTCGTCGTAGGGACCCAATTGGCGAACAAAGCGGATGTTTTCATCGCCTGGTTGCGCGATGTAGTTGTAGCGTGCATAGTCCATTATGGTAGTGGCGATACCCATTTTTTGTGTAAACGTCCCCGAACGAAGAGAATCTACAGGATATGCAGCACTTGCTTTCATGTTGTGAGGGAGTCCAAGGGCATGCCCAACTTCATGAGCAATAACCCTGCGTATCATTTCTCCGATTTCTTCTTCTGGGGTATCTAGGGTTCTCGCTTTGGGATTGGCAGCTCCTGTTTCCAGTAAATAGCGATTGCGATAAGAGCGCAAATGATTGTGATACCAAATGATGTCGCTTTCTATAATCTCACCCGTTCGGGGATCTGAAACACTGGGTCCTGTGGCATTTCTTGTGGTAGAAGCTACATAGCGCACTGTGGAATAGCGCACATCTTCTGGGCTAAAGTCAGGATCTTCTTCTGGACTTGGGGGGTCTTTAGCCAGAATAGCATTTTTGAACCCTGCTTTCTCAAAGACTTGCGCCCAGTCTTCAATCCCTTGTGCAAAATAGGGACGCCATTTGACTGGCGTAGCAGGATCCAGATAATAAACAATCGGCTTACTAGGTTCTACAAGCTCTCCACGCAGATAGGCTTCTTGGTCTTTAGGTTCCAATCTCCACCGTCTGATAATTTGAACCGCATCGGACTTCAATGCATCAGAACTGTAGTCGTATTTTCTCAAAGTAAACCAACCCACACGTGGATCGGCATACCGAACGGGCATCAGGTCTTCGGGTAAAAGAATAAGGGAATGGTTGACTTGGAAACTCAAAGTTTTGGTACGATTGCTTCGGGGTGGTTTACTGGAGTTGTAAGTAAGGGTATGTCGAATTTCGACATTTTTAGGAAAACTTTTGACTGAATCGATAAAGCTGCGACTGGAATCAGCAG
>CAXGYE010000069.1:0-6703 GCA_964013865.1 uncultured Flavobacteriaceae bacterium | reverse complement strand
TCGCAGTAAATCCAAAGAAAAGCAGCAAGATTCCAATTAAAATTCCAGAAGTCAGTTTATATTTCATTGTACGAGGCTTTTAGTTGTCATAGCTTTCAAATTTAGTCATTTTTTAAAAGAAGCTTAGGCAACTCGTTATTAAACCATTTGGCTTGTGTAATGATGGCAGCATGTCCCCCTTTTATTTTTATAAAGGGATTCGACAAATTTTTTAATGGAAAAACCGTGTCTGAAGCTCCATGGATATGAAGAATTTCTTTTGGACTTTCTATTTGCTCCCATTGGACTAAAGCATCAATTGCCCAATTGAGATATTCTGGATTTCTTTCCGAGAGATACCGCTGATACATCACCAATCGCTTTTTGATTCCTTTTCCAAAAGCAAACAATGCAAAATGATCTACATTATTGATCCATTGGGTCGGTAAGAGTTTATAGGCATTTGTTTTTTGTGCCATTTTCATGGTAAAAGAAAGTTCTTCTCTGTTTTTTATACTCGAGACAATGACCGTATTGCGAACGGGAATGTGTTTTGCCATTTCCTGAACCAAAACCCCTCCAAAGGAAACTCCTAGCAGTACGGGATGTTCGTGTACAATTCGCTCACACATTCGCAGGGCATATGCACTCAACTTTTCTTTTTTCTTAGGTGGAATCCAACTCAACAAATAAATTTGAAACGGCTTGGGGAAATCGAGATATTCAAAAATTTTTGGACTCGCTGCCATACCTGGCATACAATAAACAGGGATAGGCTCCATATAATCCTTTGATTTCGTGTTTTACTTGGTTAATTTTTTGTATTTTTGTAATCCTTTTCTGGTAGATGCAAATTTAAAAACATTACTTATAAAAAGTAATCAATTTTTCCTAATATGAACGATTTAACTTTGATTAACAACGAATTCTTACGCCAATTTGAAATTAAAATAAACAACAGTTTAGCCCGAATCGAATACTCTGAGCAAGAAAGGAAAATTTTCCTTACCAAATTACACATCCCCGAAGAGATTAAAGACGACACATTCGAAGATGCTTTCATCATCAAAGTACTTGAATTTATTTCAGAGAAAAACCTTCGTGTTGTTCCCACTTCACCAAAAATAGCTCGATTTGTTCGTTCTAATAGACGATACAAGCAGTTACTTCCTGTGGGAATTAAGCTTTAGTTTAAAAAAGCGAAACGGACATAACCTTCCTCATCTATTTCTTTTAAAGTTATGGGATGTAAGGTATTGACTAATGACGGATTCCAAGGGGTTCGTACTTTAACATAGTTTTCGGTAAATCCTGTGATGTACCCCTCTTTATTTTCTCCCTCAAATAAAACCGTATGGGTTTTACCCAGTTGTGATTCGTAAAAAGCACGGCGTTTTTTTACGGACAGAGCACGTAGCATTTTACTTCTTTTACTTCGTGTAGCACTATCAACTTCCCCCTCCATAACCAAAGCCTCTGTATTGGGTCGTTCCGAATAGGTAAAGACGTGCAGGTAAGAAACATCACTGGAATTTAAAAAGTGATAGGTGTCTAAAAAATCTTCTTCCGTTTCTCCAGGATAACCCACAATCACATCGGCTCCAATGCATGCGTCTGGAAGCTCCGCTTTTATTTGGGTAATTCGATTTGTGTATAAAGAGGACAAATAGCGTCGTTTCATGCTTTTTAAGATCTTGTCACTTCCACTTTGCAGAGGAATATGAAAATGGGGAACAAAACGCCTGCTTTGGGCCACAAATGAAATAATCTCATTGTTTACTAAGTTAGGTTCAATAGAGGAAATTCGGATTCTATTGATGGATTCTAGGGTGTCCAGAGCTGTAATCAATTCTAAAAAAGTATGCTCGTGTTTTTTATTGCCAAATTCTCCTTTCCCATAGTCTCCTATGTTAACCCCAGTAAGTACAATTTCTTGCAATCCCGAGTCGGCAATTTTCTGTGCATTCGTTAGGACATTCTCCAAAGTATCACTTCTAGAAATTCCACGGGCTTGAGGAATAGTACAATAGGTACATTTATAATCACAACCATCTTGAACTTTTAAAAAAGCTCGAGTTCTGTCACTCAGAGAATAACTACTCTCATAAAAATTAGCCGCTTCAATTTCACAGGAATGTATCTCCCCCTGTTCCTTTTTGGTAAGATCGTGGAGGTAGTCATTCAATTTAAATTTTTCTGTAGCTCCTAATACCAAATCGACCCCTTCTAAAGAAGCGATTTCTTCAGGTTGAAGTTGCGCATAACAACCAATGACGGCCACAAAGCCTTTCGGATTTTGTTTTAAAACTTTTTTTACCAAACCTTTAAGGCGTTTGTCAGCATTTTCAGTAACAGAGCAGGTATTGATGACGTACACCTCTGCAGGACTGTCAAAGTCCACGCGTTGATATTGTTTTGGATTAAAATCACGAGCGATGGTTGCTGTTTCGGAAAAGTTTAACTTACAGCCTAGGGTGTGAAATGCCACCCGCGGTAGTTCCAGTGCTTTTGCTTCGGGAGTGTAAAGAATGTTTTCCATAACCGTTTTAAAGCTGTAAATTCGATGCAAATATATCAACAAAATATTCATGGTAAAGTGGCTTTCGGTTGTTTCTCGGTTCGGATTCACCTTCGTACTTTTTTTGCTACTCAATCAATGTCGATCCGAAGACACAAATGAAAGCCGTAAGGTGTTCCGATACAACGAGTACCGAAACGTTACCTCTTTAGATCCAGCTTTTTCGAGAAATCCACAAAATATTTGGCCCATCAACCAACTTTTTAACGGATTGGTACAACTGGATCAAAATCTGGGTATCCAGCCCGAAATAGCCCATTCTTGGAGCATTAGTCCGGATGGACTTAGATATACGTTCCAGCTGAGAAAGGATGTTTACTTTCACCCTTCCCCTCTATTTGGAGCTTCGCAAACAAGAAAGGTTATTGCTGCAGATTTTGTGTACAGCTTTGACCGATTGAAAGACGCCGAGCTGGCCTCACCGGGGAGTTGGGTACTCCAGCAAGTAGAACGCTATGAAGCACCCGCAGAAGATGTATTTACCATTTATTTAAAAAATCCCTTTCCCGCTTTTTTGGGTTTGTTAACCATGCGCTACTGCGCCGTTGTTCCTAATGAAGTTGCAAATCACTACGGTGCTAATTTTCGTTCCCACCCCATAGGCACAGGACCCTTTTACTTTAAACGTTGGGATGAAAATGTAAAATTGGTGCTGCGCAAAAACCCCAATTATTTTGAAAAAGACGAAAATGGAAATAAACTCCCCTATTTGGATGCCATCGCCATTCAGTTTATTTCAGATATTCAAAGTGAGTTTATGTTGTTCTTGCAAGGAAAATTAGACTTTATCAATTCGCTAGATGCTTCCTATAAAGACGAACTCTTAACCCCAACTGGAACCTTACAAAACAAATACAAAGGGCGTTTAAACATGCTGAAAGGTCCCTATCTGAATACAGAATACATCGGAATCTATTTGGACAGCGACAACCCCACCCTACAATCCAAAAAAATACGCCAAGCCATAAATATCGGTTTTGATCGCAAGCTGATGATAGCCTACCTTCGCAATAATGTGGGCTATCCTGCCAAAAAAGGAATGATCCCCAAAGGCCTTCCAGGCACAAGCTCTGAGGAGTTCGAATACGATCCCGAACAAGCCCGAATCTGGGTAGAAGAATATAAAAAAGAAATGGGGGAAACTCCCACACTTAGCTTGGCTACCGACTCAAATTACCTCGACCTTTGTGAATACTTACAACGGGAACTTCAAAAAATCGGAATCGAAATTCAGATTGAAGTCATGCCCACTGCAACGCTACGCCAAGCCAAATCCTCTGGAAAATTGGAACTTTTTCGTGCCAGTTGGATCGCAGATTATCCCGATGCAGAAAATTACCTTTCGCTCTTTAACAGTTTTAACTTTTCACCTAATGGGCCTAACTATACCCACTACAAAAATCCCACTTTCGATCGGATGTATCGAGACGCTTTAAGTCTGGTTTCTGACAGTTTGCGAATTGAAAAATACAAAGCTATGGACTCCCTTGCCCTATCCGAATCTCCAGTAGTCCCGCTGTACTATGACCAAGTCATTCGGTTTGTCCAAAAAAATATCAAAGGGATGGAAATTAACCCCATCAATCTTTTGGTGTTGAAAAATGTTAAGAAACTATAAAAAAAAGCCGCTCAATGAACGGCTTTCTGTTTGATGGTAAAAACAATGCTTACTTTTTAAATTTAGCGTATTTGTTTTTGAATTTGTCAATACGACCTGCAGTATCTACCAATTTGGACTTTCCTGTATAAAACGGATGTGATGTTCTTGAAATTTCAAGTTTCACTAATGGGTACTCTACACCGTCTACTTCTAAGGTTTCCTTAGCATTTACTGTTGACTTTGTGATAAAAACGTCTTCGTTTGACATGTCTTTAAAGGCGACTAAGCGATAATTGTCTGGGTGTATCTCTGCTTTCATATCTAGTAAATTGAGTGCAAATTTAATTTTATTTTTTAAATTGAGTCTCCCAAGGCATTTTTTTTTACCTTGAAGATGAATTTAAACACACATTCAAATGGATACACAAACCCCCTCTATGAAATCTACAATAATAAACTTCGGTCTTTTACTCGGTGGCATCTCAGTCGTTTTTCAGCTCATGCTCTATTTCTTGGATATGCACTACAAAAATGATACTACCGCTGGAATCGTTTCTTTAGTCATCATGATAGGAGTCTTGCTCTATGCGTTTATCTACTTCAAAAAGTCCAATGAAGGCTTTCTTTCTCTTGGCGAAGCCTTAAAAATTGGTATGGGTGTTGCCCTAGTTTCGGCGCTCGTAGGAATTGTTTATACCCAAATTTTAATGAATTTTTTAGATCCTGATACCTTAAAAAAGTCGTTGGAATTGAACATGGAAAACCTACGGATACAAAACCCTGAAATGCCACAGGACGCGTTAGACACCGCCCGTTCGATGCAAGAAAAAATGTCAAGTCCATTGATTCTCACCGCCATTCAAATTATCTTTGCCTTGTTTTTTGGTTTTATTGTCTCCTTGATCGGAGGATTGATCGTCAAAAAATCGCGACCGGAGTAAGCCAAATTTCGTAGTTTTGCACCTATGCAAAACCCTATAGATCTTTCTATTGTGATCCCTCTTTTAAACGAGGAGGAATCTTTAATCCCTCTAACGGATTGGATTTTTAAAACATTTGAAAAACTCCCTTATCGTTACGAAATCTTGTTTATAGACGACGGCAGTACAGATGGTTCTTGGGAAATCATCAAACAACTCAGTACAAAACAACAACACACTAAAGGGATTTGTTTTGCCAAGAATTATGGCAAATCCCAGGCTCTTCACGCGGGTTTTGAATCAGCAAAAGGATCCTATGTAGTCACCTTAGATGCTGACCTTCAGGATTCTCCTGAAGAAATCCCGCAAATGATTGACCAGCTCAAAGAAGGTTACGATTTAATTTCTGGATGGAAAAAGAAACGTTACGATTCCATTTTATTCAAAAATCTTCCTTCAAAACTCTTTAACTGGGCGGCACGTAAGGTATCAGGGATTCGATTACACGATTTTAACTGCGGGATCAAAGCTTATAAAAGTGAAGTTGTAAAAGCCATTGATGTCCACGGGGAAATGCACCGATACATTCCTGTACTGGCTGCACAGCAAGGTTTTTCAAAAATCGGAGAACAAATTGTCCAACACCAAGCTCGAAAATACGGTACAACAAAATTTGGAGCAGATCGTTTTTTTAAAGGCTTTTTGGATTTAATCACCTTGTGGTTTCTCGATAAATTCGGGAAACGCCCCATGCATTTTTTTGGTTTGTGGGGAAGTTTTATGCTTCTCGCAGGTTTTTTCTTTACCGTTTATCTAGGGGTGGACAAACTCTACTTTGACACGCAAGCCAGATTGATCACTAACCGTCCAGAATTTTACATCGCCTTGACTTTAATGCTTCTTGGAAGTCAATTTTTTATCGCAGGATTTTTAGGCGAAATTATCTTGAGAAGCAAACGCAATACAAAACGCTATACCCTCAAAGAACAAACCCCCAACGAATGACCACAGAAAAACGCATCGGAGAATGGCTCCAAGCCCCATTTGATCAGGAAACCCAAAAAGCGGTACTCGAATTAAAAAAAGATCCCCAAAAACTGGAAGATGCCTTTTACACTTCCCTAAAATTTGGAACGGGTGGCATGCGCGGTATCATGGGAGTAGGGACCAATCGAATCAATAAATACACCCTTGGAAAAAGCACCCAAGGCTTGTCCCATTTCTTAAAAGAAAAATATCCTGAGGAACAGATCAAAGTCGTCATTGCCTACGATTGTCGTCACCAAAGTAAAAGTCTAGCGAAGGTCGTTGCCGATGTGTTTACTGCAAATGGCTTCTCTTGTTATTTATTTAGTGACCTTCGTCCCACTCCAGAGCTCTCTTTTGCTGTACGACATTTAGATGCACACTGTGGAATTGTATTGACCGCTTCGCACAATCCACCTCAATACAACGGCTATAAAGTCTATGGAAAAGACGGAGGACAACTAGTCCCCCCAGAGGACAAAGCAGTTATTGGAGAAATAGAGAAAACCACTTACGAGCAAATTCAATTCAAAGGAAATGACACTCTGCTACACTACATTGACGAGACGATTGACGATGCCTACCACAAGCTCGTACTTC
>CAXGYE010000068.1:0-6719 GCA_964013865.1 uncultured Flavobacteriaceae bacterium | reverse complement strand
GGAGGGTTCCCCCTCCGTCAATGTCCCAATGGCCTAAAATAGAATCAGGATCAACGTCGGGAAAGGTGATTGCATCCGTATCACAAGCGAAAAAGACAAGTGAAAGAAAAAAGAAGGGAAAATAAAGTAGGCTTGTTTTCATGGCTGTTGGATTGAAATTAAAAAATCACTGGAGCCAAAAACCATACCAAAGCCCTATTTCAAATGACCTGTTTTCTTTCCGATCAAAATTAAATCCGTTTGGCGGCCATTCACATAGCGAAATCCATCAGGACCGTAATAGCCTGGCTCTTCCAACATGACGCGTACATCTTTTTTCCACTCCTCGATATAGACCTTGGCGTTCAACTCAATGGCATAGACCGTATTTTCATAAAGAGGGTGTTCCCCAGAACCGGGGATGCCTTCTTGGGCGTCCCACATCCCGAAGGTCGTCCCGGCTGAGTGGCCGTACAAGCCCAAAGGATGGGTATATATTTGAGGGCGTAAGCCTGCCGCTTTACTCGCTTCGATAGCCATTTTTAAAGTCGCATTTCCTGTTCTTCCCGTTTTAAAATGATCCGTCAAGGCATCTTGAACGGCATTGCCCTGGCGTAAGGCTTCTCGTAAAAATTCGGGAGCTTCCGTTTCTCCTGGCTGGAGTACATAGGCCAGTTCTTGGCAGTCTGTATTTAAGGTCAAATAGGTAATCCCAAAATCGCAGTGCACCAAGTCACCCGGTTTGATAACGTCAAATTTGGATTGACCATCAAAGGCGTACAAATCACTAGCTCCTGTTCTTTGGACGTCCACCGTGGGTTGGAACCAGGTTTTAAGTCCTAATGCAGAAACTTTTTCTCGCATCCACCACACCACATCTTCCGTAGTGGTGGCACCAGGAGTAATGACGTCCGTAGAAAACGCCTCCGCAATGATGTTATGAGTGATTTCTGAAAGCTGACTAAAAAGCGTCATTTCCAATGGGGTTCGCGTTTCGATCCACCGTACGGCGAGGGTTTCCGCGGAAACGACTCGTTTTTTAAATTTCTCCGGAAGGACTTGCATCATCCCGTCGTAGTCTGTTTTCACCAAGCCGTCTGCAATGCCGTAATGCTCGGAAATGTTTACCCCTATTTTTTTTGGATTTTGACTCACTATATAATCTGCCAGGGCTTTCCACTGATCGGGCTGTTCTTCTTTATTCCAAATGGAGCGAATGTTGTTCCCAAAGTTGTATCGTGTAATCGCTACCGGGTCTATTCCGTCTTTGGTTTTTGAAAAAACCAAAATGGTACGCCTACGTGCGTTCAACCAGGTAGGTGGCAATAAGGTTTTGACCACAGGGTCCTCGTTGTACTCCCGTGTAATCAGGACCCAAAGGTCGATGTCCTGTTCTTCCATCAGCTGGGGAAGTAGGTTTTCAATGCGATCTTTTTGAATTTGATCGATTAACGTGGCGCGTTCCCGCAGTGGTAAAATATCTTGTGCAAAGAGGGGCATTGCTATCAGGCTGAGTAAAAATCCAAGTCGTTTCATAAGGGATAAATATTCATTAAACCTACGAAAAAAAATTGTTAATAATGCAGCCAAAACAGACTTGGAAGCGGGAGGAAGAAACTGTACATTAGCTGAAAAAGTGAGTTATGGCAGATCAAGATAGTGCAAAGTTAAAAGCCCTAAAGCTAACCCTAGACAAGCTAGACAAAACCTATGGGAAAGGAGCTGTAATGAAATTAGGCGACGAAGCCATTGAAGAAGTAGAGGCTATTCCCTCGGGTTCTTTAGGTCTCGATATCGCACTGGGAGTAGGAGGCTATCCACGGGGGCGCGTAATCGAAATTTACGGACCGGAATCTTCCGGAAAAACGACCTTGACTTTACACGCCATTGCCGAATGTCAAAAGCAAGGGGGTATCGCAGCATTTATCGATGCGGAACACGCTTTTGACCGCTTTTATGCAGAAAAATTAGGCGTGGATGTAGGGGAACTTATCATTTCACAACCCGATCACGGGGAGCAAGCCCTCGAAATTGCCGACAACCTCATCCGCTCGGGAGCCATCGATATAGTGGTCATCGATTCTGTAGCGGCCTTGACTCCAAAGAGTGAAATTGAAGGCGAAATGGGAGACTCCAAAATGGGCCTCCACGCCCGACTCATGTCGCAAGCCTTACGAAAGCTCACCGCTTCTATCAGCAAAACAAACTGTACCGTATTTTTCATTAACCAGCTCCGTGAAAAAATTGGAGTGATGTTTGGCAATCCAGAAACAACCACTGGAGGAAATGCGCTGAAATTTTACGCTTCCGTTCGTTTGGACATCCGCCGCTCAACACAAATCAAAAGTGCAGAAGCGGAAGTGATGGGAAATAAAACCCGTGTAAAGGTCGTCAAAAACAAAGTCGCTCCACCCTTCCGAACTACTGAATTTGATATCATGTACGGAGAAGGGATTTCTAAAATTGGAGAAGTCATTGACCTAGGCGTCAACTACGAAATCATCAAAAAAAGTGGATCTTGGTTTAGCTATGGCGATACCAAAATTGGCCAAGGTCGCGATGCTGTCAAAAACTTGCTCCTGGACAATCCCGAATTAATGGAAGAGCTGGAACAAAAGATTATGGCTACTCTAAAAGAGGTAAACGAGTAACTAAGCAGTCCTCTTTTTCCAAACTTCAATCGCCCTAACTGCGTGTTGTTTGGGATCTGCTAAAAGTTCGTTTTTGATTTCTTGATGCATGTGTTCTGTTAAGGGTTTAATATCCGATTCATTCATGCCTTTTGTTTCAATTAAATCCAAGGCTTTTACTCGTAGTGCCCCTCCAAAGCCATGGGTCGTATACCATGGAAATTTTCGTTTGCAATCCAAAAAAATCATTGGAAAAATAGGGAGTTGATGTTCAATTGCCAATTTAAACGCACCCCGTTTAAACGAGTTTAAAAGTACCGTTTCGTCCAGATACTCCTTTTCTGGGAAGATACAAATGCTGTACCCTTTGGCAATCACCTTACGTGCTTGGTCATAGACCTCAAGACGGCTTTGCGCACTACTTCGGTCTACCAGGATTGCTGCGCGCTTATACAAATAGCCGAAAAAGGGAATTTTACCGATTTCTTTTTTTCCGACAAAAACAAATGGGGTCTTTCGCATGCGAAACATCAGCATAATATCCATATAACTGGAATGATTCGCAACCAAAACCATACTTACCCCTTCTGGAGGAAAGGGATTGAATCGTTTTACCCAAAACCCCGATCCAAAAAGGACAAAAGGAGCCCATAGGTTTCGCGCTACCCAATACAAATAGCGGTACCCGTTGGGAAGTACTAAAAACAGCGCCAAAGGAATGAAAAGGAGGATTACGGGAATCGCACTGAGGAAATAAAACCAAATCCGCCACAAGACCAATAGTACTTTACTCATGGAGTAAAGATATTGATTATAAACGCATTTTTTTCTCTACATAAAACTGATCAATCAGGTGGCCTATAAACAGTACTGTTCCAAGTAAAATTGTCATGTCTAAGGGATAATTAGTAAGAGTATGCGAGGGTAAAAGCAATGGGATTTCCGCTAGCTGAACACTATACAAGCCTCCCGAAAAAAAGACAAAAAGAAGAAAGTAAATACTCTTCCATTTTAGGTTTCCGAATTCTAAAAAAGAAGGGGTTTCACAGCTCCTTTTTTGAATCTCTTTTAAAATACGTTTCTTTAAGTTTGGTTGATGCGGTGGAAAACCATAGTGTTCTCTCAGGAATTGTTTCAATTTTTCATCTTTCATATAAATACTGTTTATGAGGTTGTAACATTTGTTTTAATTTTTGTTTGGCTCGGTGCAGTTTCACTTTTACATTGGAAAGTGTCAGTCCCGTTCGCTCTGAAATTTCTTTGTAACTCAATTCCTCAAAATACCACAAAACCAAAACAACTCTTTCCTTTGGTTTTAAAGTATCCATTGCTCTGTCAATCATTGCCCTCTGCCCTTCACAGTCATGTAGCACTGCTATTGGAGGAGGAATTGAATTTTCTTTAAGTGATTCTATCGAAAGAGAAGGGCCTCGCTTTTGTTTTTTTATAAAGCTTAGGCATTCATTAAACGTTATTCGATAAAGCCAAACCGAAAGTTTGCACGCTCCTCTAAATTTTTTGCATTCCAAATAACTCTTCACAAAAACGCGTTGTGTAATTTCTTCTGCATCGTTCTGGTTCTTTACCAATCGAATGGCATTGGCATAAATACGGCCGTGATACAGGTCAACCACTTTTTTAAAAATAGCAGCGTTTCCTTTTCTAAAATACAACAGCTCTTCTGGTTTCAGTTCCATTGGTTTCATTTGGGTATCTCGTCTGTAAGACAAACAAGATTTTAGAAAGTTACAAAAATTCCTCTCCAACTGTAACTTTTACCCTCCCCAAAAACTCTTATACACTGTAACCGAAAAAATAAATCTCATGAATCATCAAATCTTAGCTATCTTCATCCCTATCATTGGAATCCTTGTAGGAGGGTCAATTGCGATTATTGCAATTGTAAGTGACCACCGTCAGAAAATTGAAATGGTCAAAAACGGCATAGACATCCCTTTAAAAAAACAACAGGCTAGTCCCTTTAAAGGAATTCGATTTGGTGCGTTATTGATCGGTATTGCCATCGGATTGGTTGTTGGCGGGATTTTAGAAAACACAGGTGCTTTCTACAACCAGGAGGTGGGTTATTTCGCTTCCATTTTCTTTTTTGGAGGGCTGGGTCTGATCATTGCTAGCCTTTATATCAATAAAAAATTAGAAGCCCTTAAAAAATAGTTGCGCCCCGATGTGAGGAACCGTACCTTTGTTAAAAAATTTGAAATGGCACGGATTTTAACTGGTGTACAGTCCACGGGTACCCCTCATTTAGGGAATCTCCTTGGTGCAGTACTTCCGGCAATTGAAATGGCCAAAGCGACCTCAGACGACTCGTTTTTGTTTATTGCTGACTTGCATTCGCTCACCCAAATCAAAAACGGGGAAACCCTTCGGGAAAACACCTTTTCTACAGCGGCGACTTGGTTGGCTTGTGGTTTGGATATTGAAAAGACACATTTTTACAGACAAAGTGATGTAAGTGAGGTGACGGAACTCGCCTGGTATCTCAATTGTTTTTTTCCCTACCAACGTCTGACCTTGGCACACTCCTTTAAAGATAAATCGGAAGATTTAGCCGATGTCAATACGGGCTTGTTTACCTATCCCATGTTAATGGCTGCCGACATCCTTTTGTACGATGCCGAACTCGTTCCGGTAGGAAAAGACCAATTGCAGCATTTGGAAATTACAAGAGACGTCGCTTCGCGTTTTAACCACCAAATGGGTGAAACCTTTGTGGTTCCAAAAGAGAAAATCCAAGAACATACGCAACACATCCCAGGTACCGACGGCGAAAAAATGAGCAAGTCAAAAAACAATACGATTAACATCTTTCTGCCTGAAAAGAAACTGAGAAAACAGATCATGGGTATCCAAACCGACAGCACAGCGCTAGAAGATCCTAAAGATCCCGATACCTGTACTGTCTTTACCCTTTATTCCCATTTAGCTCCCGCTTCTTCCATTCTGGAGTTACGTGCGCGCTATCAAGCGGGTGGAATGGGATACGGGCATGCAAAACAATTACTTTTTGACTTAATATTGGACCGCTTTTCCAAGGAACGCGAAAAATACGACTACTTCCATCAGCATCCTGAAGAGGTTTATATTGCCCTAGCGAAAGGTGCCGAGAAAGCACGTAAAGTAGCCCAGGAGGTACTACTGAGAGTTCGTGACAAAGTAGGTTACTAGATCAGCTCGTAGTACTTTCCAGGCAGTGCCCGTACCACGCCTTTCATTTCCAATTCCATAAGCATCGCTGCAGTCTTACTGATTTTTTGCCCCACTTCCAATGCCAATGCATCCAAATGGGTTTTACTCCGCTGCCGCAATCCTTCTACCACTTTCTTTTCTTCCTGACTCAGCTGTGTAAAAAGAGTTTTTTGAACACTTTTTGGATGGGAGTCTTTTTCCCAACCCAAAGCAGTGACCAATTGTTGGGGATCAGAGAGCAATTGCGCTTTTTGTTGAACGATCAATTGATGACAACCCTGACTTTTATTATCGGAATAACGGCCAGGTACAGCAAAGAGTTCCCGCCCGTATTGATGGGCAAGATTCGCTGTATTCATACTTCCCCCCTGTACTCCAGACTCAATCACTACCGTGGCATGAGCCATTCCTGCAATCAAACGGTTTCTCCTTGGAAAATTGACTCGAAGAAATTCGGTCTCTGGTAAAAAATCGGTGAGTAGTGCGCCGTTAGCGACTAGTTTTTTTGCGGTCCCACTGTGTTCTTTCGGATAAATAAAATCTAAGCCGTGTGCCAAACAGGCTACGGTTTCTAGACCCTCTTTTAATGCTGCTGCGTGCGCGATAATGTCAATTCCTCGTGCTAGACCTGAGCAGATAATCGGATTGTATGGGCGCAAACAACGGATGAGCTCTTCACAAAAAGCCTTACCGTGGGGAGTGTTTTGCCTGGTTCCTACGACACTGATAATTTTGCGGTCTTTAAATTTAGAGGCGCCTTGATAAAAAAGCAGTATCGGTGCATCGGAACAATAAGAAAGAGGAAGTGGATAGTCTTCCGTACCACATTTTAAATATTGAACTTGATACTTCTCTAAAAGTTTTCTTTGCTGTTTTGCTTTGGGATAAGCTTTTTCCCAA
>CAXGYE010000067.1:0-6809 GCA_964013865.1 uncultured Flavobacteriaceae bacterium | reverse complement strand
TCATACTATTCACGCTGTAGATCGTATTAAGCTTTTAAAAGAAATTCAAAAACAAGCGGAAAAAAACGAACGAATTATTAACTGTCTCATCCAAATTCGAATTGCCGAAGAAGATACCAAGTTTGGTTTGGCAGCGTCTGAATTGGATGCGATCTTAGATGCGGCCTCTTCTTGTAACCATGTTAATATTAAAGGGTTGATGGGCATGGCAACCTTTACTTCGAACGCAGAACAAATCCGAACAGAATTTCAAAAACTTGCTCAGCTTTATCAAAAAAACTCTGAATTCGAAGTCCTATCTATGGGGATGAGTGGGGATTACCCGATTGCAATTGAAATGGGTTCCACTATGATCCGGGTAGGAAGTAAGCTGTTTGGAGAACGGAACTACTAGGGATGTACGCTATACTGGATATCGAAACTACGGGAGGAAATTACGACGAAGAGGGGATTACTGAAGTCGCAATCTATCGCTACAATGGAGAGCAAGTTACAGACCAATTTAGCAGCTTGATTAATCCTCAAAAAAGTATCCAGCCCTTTGTTGTAAAATTAACTGGGATTAATGAAAAGATGCTAAAAAATGCTCCCAAATTTTACGAAGTAGCAAAACGCATTGTTCAAATCACAGAGGATTGTGTACTGGTCGCTCACAATGCGGCATTTGATTATCGGATTTTACAAACCGAATTTCGTCGTTTGGGCTTTCCCTTTGAAAGAAAAACCTTGTGTACTGTAAATCTCTCTCAAGTTCTTTTGCCAGAACAACCCTCATTTAGTTTGGGCAAACTGGTTCGCAATTTGGGGATTCCTTTTACAGACCAACACCGAGCACACGGCGATGCGAAAGTTACTTTAAAGCTATTTGAACTACTTTTAGAAAAAGACGCTCAAAAGCATATCATTAAACAACATATACAACACTTAAACCCTAATAAAGCCCCAGCTCAATATCTAAAAATCATTGACCAGTTGCCTTCAGAAATGGGTGTTTATTACATCCACAACAAGGCAAATGAGATTGTTTATATCGGGAAAAGCAACAACATTAAGAAGAGGGTTTTAAGCCACTTTACAGGAAAAGAAAAGAAGGCATTGGCACTGCAAAAAGAAGTAGTACAAGTCACCTATTCACTCACCGGAGGCGAGCTTGTCACTCTTTTGAAAGAACAAAATGAAATCAAAATCAATACCCCTGAGTACAATAGGGCTATGAAATATCGTATTTTCCCAATGGGAATACGTGTTGATTCTAAAGAGCCCTATCCAAAACTCATCGTAGAACAAATCCAAAAAGAACAGAATTATCTCAGTGTTTACAAAAATAAAAAAGCAGCAAAAGCAGCTCTTTTTCGTTGGATGGATGATTTTGGAATTTGTATGCAAAAAACAAGTTTGATGAAAGCAGAAAGAGCCTGTTTTAATTATAATCTTAAAAAGTGTGATGGAGCTTGTGTAGGAGAAGAAAAATCTAAAGCTTATGCTCAGAAAATAGAGAATTTAATCGCTTCATTTTCCTACCCATACTCCGATTTTCTGATTTTGGAAAAAGGAAGAAAAAATGGTGAAGCTGCATTTATCTTCATAAGCGAAAACCAATTTCAAGGATATGGCTATTTTGAATTAAATCATCAGATCAAAACAAAAAAACAGATTGAATCACGTTTGATTGCCATACAAGACAACCCAGATACACAAAAATTAATTCGCAGCTTTTTAACTCGGAAAAAATATATTAAGTTAATACCTTTACAGAACGAAAATTAAAAACATCCTAAATCGCAACGCAATCCAGCTTTGAGGAACGCCCAATGAAAAAGTGGCAACACCGTTTACATAGTATCATCTATGAAGCGGATACCCCTGCGGGAAAATTGTTTGACATACTGCTGTTAGTCACGATTTTACTCAGCGTACTTTTTGTTACCCTGGAAAGTGTCACTTACATCGATGCTACCTATGGCGCCTTTTTGAATACTGCAGAGTGGGTCGTTACAATATTATTTACTTTGGAGTATATCATGAGAATAATCTGTGTACAGCGCCCATGGAACTACATTCGTAGTTTTTACGGTATTGTGGATTTAATATCCATACTCCCAAAATACATTTCTTTACTTATTGTAGGAACTCAAAGTTTGGTTGCTTTGAAAGCCTTGCGTTTACTTCGAGTCTTTCGGATTTTAAAACTCACTCCCTACATTGGAGAATCCAACACCCTACTGAAGGCCTTAAATGCAAGCAGAGCTAAAATTCTTGTATTTATATTTGGGGTTATTATTTTATGTATCATTTTTGGTACATTGATGTACTTAATAGAAAGTGATTCTAGTGGATTTACCAGTATTCCTAGGAGCATTTATTGGTGTATCGTTACCCTGACCACCGTGGGTTACGGTGATATTGCACCACAAACACCTTTAGGTCAATTTTTGGCTTCCCTCATCATGATTTTAGGCTATGGTATTATCGCTGTTCCTACAGGAATTGTTACTGCCGAAATGACTAAAAATTCTACGGTAGACATCAATACGCAAGTATGTCCCTATTGTATGCAAACCGAACATAAAGAAAATTCAATCCATTGCCACCAATGTGGAAAACCCTTAAACGATGTCAAATAAAACACTAATTTACATAGCTGGCCCTACAGGTGTCGGAAAAACAAAACTTAGCTTAAACCTCGCTAAGAAATTTAGCACTGAAATTATTTCATGTGACTCACGCCAATTCTACAAAGAGATGCAAATCGGTACTGCCGTACCTACCAAAGCAGAACTTTCCGAAGTACCCCACCATTTTATTCAACACAAATCCGTTGAAGATATTTATACAGTTGGGGATTTTGAAAAAGAGGCAATTAAAAAAATAGAGGACCTCTTTAAAACCCATGATATCCTTATTATGGTTGGAGGTTCAGGAATGTATGCCGATGCCATAATGTTTGGTATGGATGAATTTCCTGAAGTCCCTAAAGAGGTTCGAAAGCAAATTAATCTATTTTACGAAACGCATGGATTAAAAGCGCTACAACAACTTTTGTTGGAAAAAGATCCCAAGTATTACAGCAGAGTAGACATCAATAATCCGATCCGTTTGTTGCGTGCATTAGAAGTTTGTATTGCCTCAGATCAGCCCTACTCTTCGTTTTTAGGAAAATCAAGACCCGAACGCAATTTTGTTTCGAAAATGATTGTGCTACACAGCCCTAGAACCGTTCTTTATGAAAAAATAAACACACGTGTAGATGCTATGAGGGCTGCTGGTCTTGAGGCTGAAGCTAAAAGCCTTCTTCCCTACAGAGATTTAGCTCCACTAAAAACGGTGGGATACAAAGAATTGTTTCCCTACTTCGATGACAAAATAAGCCTTGAGGAGGCGGTAAATGAAATTAAAAAGAACAGTCGCCGCTATGCCAAAAGACAAATTACTTGGTTTAAAAAGTACGACAATGCACTTTGCTTCCCTTCAAATACACCTCTACAAGAAGTTTATGACCTATTAATAGAAGAATGAGTTTTAATTTTCATTAATCTTAAAAAAGTTTACTCCCTAAATTTTACGCTTTATTCTTACAAAAGCACAGATAAATTCGCAGAAGTGTACATATTAACTATCTCTATTTAAAATGAGGGAGAAAAGAGATAAGGCCTTTCAAAGGGCTTGCTTTTTGCCATTTTCTACTTAAAAACTAGGGTAAAATTAATAATATACCGTTCGTTACACAAAACACATTTAATACATTTTATCCCAAACCTTTGGTTACTTTATGAGTGAATTAAATTGATTTCAATGGGCTAAATAATTAATTCATCTCTAAATTTAATGTACTAAAATAGATGAAATATGAAAACCCTACTTACCAAACTTACCCTACTAGTTCTTTTGATTGCTTCTTGTCAAACTCCTGAAATAGAATCCTTTGACCTTGAAAATTATACAGAAGAAAAATTAATTAATTCGCAAAACTATTACACTTTTTCAAATCAAATATTGAGTGCCATAGCGAACAGTGTTTTTGATCAACCTGCACCTCATACGTTCCGAGATGTTGAGGCAGTAAAGATCGTATATAAAACTGAAAACTACGATGGAGAAGAAATTGTTACCTCGGGTGTGTTACTGCTCCCCGAAATTCAAGGAAGCCTCCCCTTACTTTCATTTCATCACGGTGAATTGATGGAAACGAGTAAAGCACCTTCTGAATCCATTACCGGTTCTAAAGATTTAACCTACGCAGCACTGATTGCGAGTACGGGACTGGCGGTTTTAGTTCCTGATTATATTGGATACGGTAACTCTAGCCTACACTGGCATCCATTTGAACATAAAGCTACACTGGCAAAGAATAGTTACGATATGTATTTAGCTAGCAAAGAATACATGACCCAACAAAAGATAAAAACAAATTCCGAACTCTATTTGACAGGTTTTTCAGAGGGAGGAATCGCAACCCTTGCACTACAACGTTTTTTAGAAGAACAAATAAAAATAAACGTCACCAAAACCATTGTAGGTAATGGAGCTTTTGAAAAAGTAATATGGGCAAAACAACTCCTTTCTGGTCCACAAAATCCTGAAAAAATTAGGTGTTTTGCTCGGATGGTACACAGTTACAATATAATTTACCCCGAACTTGACCGACCTTGGAATTATTATTTTAATGATGCCTTTATGGATTTAGAGTCCAATATTGATTATCTCATGGAACTCCCCCAAATGGTAGATCATCCTGAAATTCTTTTTACCCAATTGTTTATTAAGGGCATTTTAGATGAAAGTGATACTACCTTTCTTAAGGTACTTATGGAAAACCAAATTGAGGGTTGGCCTGCACAGGCTTCCATCTATTTTTTTAGAGGCTCGGAAGATAAAATATGCAACTCTACACAAACCCATCTTGCAGCACAAGCTATTGAAAATAAGGGAGGAACTGTAAAACAAAAGATCCTTATCGGAGAAGATCACAAAAGTATGATAGCCCCGTTTGTGGAACGTGTTTTAAAACAGATTCACTATGACTAGACCTTCTTGAAATAATCCTCTAGATTAGTTTGGATTCGTTCTGAAATGGCATCCAAAGAAGCTTTAATAAAAGTTTCTCCAGTAATGTTTTCATACAATTCAATATAACGATCAGAGATCGATTGTACACGATCGTCCTTCATGTCTGGAAGAGTCTGTCCATCCAAACCTTGAAATCCTTCACTGATTAGCCACTGTCTGACAAACTCTTTAGAAAGTTGTTTTTGAGAGAGTCCTTTTTTCTGACGTTCCTCATATCCATCCTGGTAAAAATACCGAGAAGAATCAGGGGTGTGAATTTCATCAATCAATACGATCTCTCCAGACTTTGTTTTTCCAAACTCGTATTTGGTATCGACCAAGATCAAGCCTTGTTTTTTTGCAATTTCGGTCCCTCGATCAAAAAGTTGCCGAGTATATTTTTCAAGCACCTCATAATCAGCTTCACTTACTATGCCCTCTGCTACAATTTCCTCTCGAGAGATGTCCTCATCATGCCCCTCTTCGGCTTTAGTTGCAGGAGTAATGATGGGAGTTTCAAACTTGTCATTTTCTTTCATACCCTCGGGAAACGAAACTCCACAAAGTGTTCGCAAACCCTTTTTATAAGTCCGAGCGGCATGGCCTGCCAAATAGCCCCGAATTACCATTTCAATTTTGAAAGGGGTACAAGATTTTCCAATCGAGACATTGGGATCTGGGCTTGCAATCAACCAATTTGGAACAATATCCTCAGTAGCCTTTAGCATTTTAGTTGCAATTTGATTTAAAATCTGTCCCTTATATGGAATCCCCTTTGGGAGTACCACATCAAAAGCAGAGAGACGATCTGTAGCTACTAGGATCAAAAGATTGTTTTGAAGCCGATACACCTCCCTAACTTTACCTTTGTACTTAGATTGCAATCCCTCCAATTTCAAATCAGTGTGCATTAATGTGCTTGCCCTCATCAATTGTCGTGTTCTATAGTTTTGTACGCATCAATAATCTTTTTAACAAGAGGATGACGAATTACGTCTTTATCGTCAAGATAAATAATCCCAATACCCTTTGCGTTTTTTAAAATTAAAAGCGCCTCTTTCAAACCAGAAATCATACGTCTAGGGAGATCTATCTGTCCAGGGTCTCCGGTGATCATAAATTTTGCATTTTTTCCCATTCGTGTCAGAAACATTTTCATCTGAGAATGGGTAGAGTTTTGTGCCTCGTCCAAAATGACAAAAGCGTTATCCAGTGTACGTCCCCGCATAAAAGCCAAGGGAGCAATCTGAATAATTCCTTTTTCAATGTGATTTTTCAAGGTTTCACTGGGGATCATATCCCGGAGGGCATCATAAAGAGGCTGCATGTAGGGATCTAACTTTTCATTGAGATCTCCTGGCAGAAAACCCAAATTTTCTCCTGCTTCCACTGCGGGACGAGTCAATACAATTCGTTTCACCTGCTTTTCTTTTAGCGCTTTTACGGCGAGGGCTACACCCGTGTAGGTTTTTCCAGTCCCTGCCGGACCGATCGCAAAAACCATGTCATTACCGTTCATGGACTCCACCAGACGCTTTTGATTAAACGTCTTTGCTTTGATGATTTTTCCGCCTACTCCGTGAAGGATTGTGGTTTCGGTTCCTCCGTTTAAAGCCTCCTTTTCTTGTTCCCCTGCCATCACTATGCGATCGATAATTTCATCATTTAAGATGTTGTATTTACCGTAGTGCGCGATGAGCATATCAGTTCGCTTCGAGAATTCCTGTAAGACGTTTTCCTCTCCATAGGCCTTTAGGGTATTC
>CAXGYE010000066.1:0-6844 GCA_964013865.1 uncultured Flavobacteriaceae bacterium | reverse complement strand
AGAGGGTATGTATATGGTGTGTTTACAATGAGAAGAAAAAAAGAACAGAAAGGGGCTGTAATAAATAAAAACAAAAGAATAAACACCTTTTCTCTCTTTATTTACATTATTAAATATTGAAAATCAAAAAATTAGATAGTTTTTAAACAAGGGTTAATAACACCTTTATGGTATAAAAAAGAGAAAATAATAGACTTGTTATTGTTCATATCCTCCTTTTTTTTGAGGAGATCGTTGGATAAAAAAAGATTGTTTTTTTTTCACTCTACACGAATTTTTATAACAATCAAAAAATTAAAACGGTGTACCTATTTTATAAATGTTTGTCAACAAAAAATGAATAAAGTTGCGAACCGTTTGTGAACAAAGAGACGATCTTTTTCTATTTTTATATGAAACACAGTACGATGAAAATAAGTATAGGTAACGACCATGCGGGCCCAGACTACAAAGATGCTATAGTAGCAGTTCTGCAGGCGGCCGGATATGAGATAAAAAACCACGGTACAAATACAACAGACAGTGTGGATTACCCGGATTTTATTCATCCCGTAGCAAAAGAGGTTAGTACAGGAGAGACGGCTTTAGGTATTATTATTTGCGGGAGTGGCAATGGCGCTGCAATGACCGCCAACAAATACGAGAAAATTCGTGCGGCTTTATGTTGGAACAAAGAACTTGTTGTATTGGCGCGCCAGCACAATAACGCCAATATTTTAAGCCTACCAGCACGTTTTTTATCAATTCCCCTAGCTATTGAAATGGTAGAAGCCTTTATAAATACCGAATTTGAAGGAGGAAGGCACCAAGGAAGAATAGACAAAATACCCTGCAGGTGATGGTCACCTATTCCATAAAAAAATTTGATGTATTAACTCGTAATGAACTCCACGATCTCTATGCCTTGCGTGCTGCGGTTTTTGTTGTGGAGCAAGATTGTGTTTATCAAGACATTGATGGTAAAGATCAAGATGCATTTCATGTGCTTGGAAAACAAGGAGACAAATTAGTAGCCTATGCTCGTTTGTTAAAGAAAGGTGTCTCCTACACGGACTTTGTTGCAATCGGACGTGTAGTTGTTGCTGATGCCCATCGAGGCAAGTCAGTAGGACACGACTTATTTAGTTTTTGTTTACAAGATCTACAACACCGATATCCAAAAGAAGACATAAAAATTTCTGCACAAGCACATCTTGAGAAATTTTATATACAACACGGATTTGAAAAGGTTGGGGAGTCTTATTTAGAAGATGGAATACCGCACATTGGAATGATCAAAAGATCAAGCTAATTAGGGGTTTTATTTAGTAAATGTGATGCCTCTTCTAAGAGCGCATTGGTTTTTGGTGTTCTTTTCCCCGTGTAAAGGATCATACATTCACCTCTAAAACCGAACTTCTTATCGTGTTCGAGTTGTTTGACAACGGATCGGAGCTGCCTCTTGATACGATTTCGATCTACGGCACGGTTGAAATTTCTTTTAGAAACCGATACCCCAATGAAGAGGTTTTTAGAGCCTGCGTTTTCCGACAACCGAAGCAATAAATTTTTCGTTTGAAAAACAGCCCCTTTTTTAAAAAGGAAATCGATCGTAGTTTTCCCTTTCAAGCGTCTTATTTTAAAATCACTCAGCGGCTGTGGGTGCATAATAGTTGTTGCTTTTGTCAACATCAGCCATAAGATTGCTCGGATCTATAACAATTGCCTCAATTGCATCTTTTGAATGGTTGATTTCCAAGCGGTATTTCAAGTCGGCCCAAGTCCAATCGGGGTGTACTTCCCTACTTAAGGGATAAGTGTTTTCTTTTTCTCCCCGCATTAATGAAATCGGTATGTAGTGCAATTCGTTTTGACCGTTTTTTAATACAACCAGAACTTCTAGCGGCATTGGCATTACTTCTTTGCGTTCCAATTGAAGAATTGTGGTCGTACCATTTTCTTTAACTTCTGATAAAGCATAGTCAATTTTATTTGTCGTTTGAGTCCAATCCGTTAAATACCATTGCAACTGAAGGCCAGAAACCCGTTCCGCAATTCTTCTAAAGTCATTGGGCAAAGGGTGTTTAAACTTCCATTCGGCATAGTAGGTTTGTAAGGTTTCAAACAGCTTGTCAAAACCAATTATGTAGCCGAGTTGCCCAAGAAAAACGGCTCCTTTACTGTATGCGCTGCGCTCGTAGGCATAGTTGTGATAAAAGCGGTTAGCGTTGGTGCTCTGAGGCATTTCTCCACCCGATGCGGCCAACTGGAAGTACCCTCGATAAGAACCTTCTAGAGGAAACGTACTATTTTGTTCCAAGATTTCGTTCTCCGCAAGGCTAGAAATAAAAGAAGTAAACCCTTCGTCCATCCACTCATGTTTTGTCTCGTTGGTTGCTAAGACATGTTGAAACCAGGAATGAGCAAGTTCGTGAGCTGTGACTCCAAAAAGGGAATTATAGTTTCGTCCCCCGGTTATCAAGGTAAGCATGGCGTATTCCATTCCTCCGTCACCTCCTTGAACAACGGAATATTGTTTGTATGGATAAGGGCCTATTTTTTCGTTGTAGTACGCCATCATTTGAGCAGTATGGGGTTGTAATTTTTTCCAATTATCAATGATTTCAGGATTGTTTTTATAGAAAAAATGAAGCGTGACACCATCAGGCCCTGGGTGGGTATCATGAATGTATTCAGGATCCGCAGCCCAAGTAAAATCATGTACTTGTGGCGCAACAAAATGCCAAGTAATTTTACCTTTTTTGCTTTTCGCTTTTTTGCGTTCGGAATATCCTTTACCGATCTCATCGGCGTTTTGTAGATACCCACTAGCCGCAACCATAAATTCTTTATCTAAGGTGATTTTCACATCAAAATCCCCCCATACTCCATGGAACTCTCTGCCCGTGTAAGGATCAGCGTTCCAACCTTCCACGTCGTATTCCGCCATTTTAGGATACCATTGTGCCATAGAAAACGCAACATCTTCGGCAGAGTTTTTGCCCGCTCGTCGTATCATGTCTGGGACGTGTCCCTCAAAGTCAAGCTCAAAGGTTGAAGATTCTCCAGGTGATATCGGTTCATTTAAAATAACTTCGAGTATCGTTTCAGAATCTGTCGCCTCAACGGCCACACCATCCTGTGTAAGGTTTGACACCCTTAGATAACCCTGTTGTTCTACTTTTAGGGTGTCTAAGCCTATATCAAAACGGGTATTGCGGTCGGGAGAATTTTTCTGTCTTACCGCCATTTCACTTGTTGGTTGGAATGCGTTGAAATACAAATGATAAAATACCTTGTGAAGAGTTTCAGGAGAATTATTCGTGTAAATCAAAGTTTGTGTTCCAGAGTAATTTGCGGTCTCGGTATCTAAGGAGACCTCCATGGTATAGTCTACTGCCTGTTGCCAGTATTGCGCATTACTAAGAAAAGAGGCTGCAAGAAGCAGCGAAAGGAAGAAATGTTTCATGATAAATTTGTTTTTTTTTGGAAACGGTTGTTTATCGCTTGCTAAAATAAGAATCCAAACGATAATGGTCTTTCATTCGGACACCTTTTTCGGTTTGTTTGAGGGAGATTAGTTCGTGATGGGGGTCGTGTTCAAGAAATAAAAGGGTTTCTTTTTGAACGGCTTCTTCCAAAAAAAGTGTTTTTTCTTCTAATGTTAAAAGGGGTCGTGTGTCATAACCCATTACATAGGGAATGGGAAGATGCCCAACGGTCGGTATCAGATCTGCCGCAAATACAATTCGCTTGCCTTGATATTCGATTACAGGAAGCATCTGTTTCTCAGTATGTCCATCGACCAAGTACACAGAAAAAGGAAAAGGCGTTTCTGTGAGTAAGGGTCCTTTTCCTTCGACAAACTTCAGTTGACCACTTTCCTGAATAGGGAGGATGTTTTCTTTTAAAAAGGAAGCTTTTTCTCTAGGATTGGGATTTGTCGCCCAGTCCCAATGCGCCTTGTGTACCCAAAAGGTAGCGTTTTTAAAAGCGGGTTCTAGCACCCCTGAGGAGGAGTTTTCGATTGCTCCGCCACAGTGATCAAAATGCAGGTGGGTAAGAAAGACATCTGTGATTTCATCTCGATGAAAACCCGCTCCGGAAAGTGACCCGTCTAAAGAATGGCTTCCCCAGAGGTTGTAATGACCAAAAAACTTCGCGTTTTGTTTGTTTCCCATACCCGTATCGATCAAGATCAAGCGATTCCCTTCTTCTACAAGTAGGCAGCGGCTTGCCATTTCAATTTGGTTGTTTGGGTCGGCGGGATTGGTTCGCTCCCAAAGCACCTTGGGAACAACACCAAACATCGCGCCACCATCTAGTTTAAAGTTTCCCGCTTCAATGGGGTAAAGTTTCATCTTTGTTCAGTTTTTTTATTGGAAGCACTTTTGAAAAGGCAAGATTTAAAATGAGACGAACCCGCCTTTTTTTAATTTAACAGCTGGACGAGCCTTCTGCTATAATCAATTAAAGAAATGGTTTCATCTGTTCGTGCCAGCTTAATTTTATCAAAAATAATTATTGCTTCTCCGTTACTTTCAACGTGATAGATCTGATTTTTTTCAAAAAACCCGACAAGCTCTTTTGAAAAAAAGGATCGAATCTCTGATTCATTTTTCCCTGTTATTAGAAATTTTCTAGAAAAGTCGGGATACATTTCGAAGTCAATATCCTTGTACCCTGTAAGTGCCATTACGCGATCAAAGATTTTCTCAAAGAGCCCCTCTTTTTCCATTGTAAAGACAGGGATTTTTTTATTCAATTTGAGCACAATGAGAGTGGTGTTAAACGTTTCTGCAGAGAAAGCGTCTCCCTCATTGAATGTTACGTCAGAGATTTGCCAAGAAACGCCTGTGTCATCAAATTGTCCTATCAGGGAGTTTGATTTACGCTCAATGGGACGGATTTCAAAAAAATGAAATTGCTTGAGATAGCTTGTGTCCCAATCTACTTCGTGATTGAAACGATAGTCCTTTTCATTAGCCAGATTTTTTAAACGATTCTGCCTTGGGGAGAGCTTCACAGCAGCATTTTTTAAAGAGATTTTTAAAGCCCTGTTGTAGGTAGAGTAGGAAACATGTGAGCCCAAGCCCTCTAATACGACATTACCCCCTAACGTTTTTTGAATTTTTAAATAATCAACGATGTAATCCATAAAGGTTATACCGACGAGCTTCGTGTCTGTTAAATCCACCCGCACTTCAACACCATCAGGGATTTTTTTGATTAATTTATCAATTTTAGGAATGCTTAAAAAATTGGCGATTCCTTTGATTTTTAGTTCATAGCGCTCTTCTGCGATTTGACTTAAATCGGAACCGGAATTGTAGACCATTTTAAAAAACTGGCTAATGGGCAACTTTGCCAACAACATATGTGTAGCCAAAGCCAAGGATAAACCGCCAACGAGTCCTACTAGTAAGTTGGTGTAGAGCGTCAAAACCATTGTAAAAATGAAGAATATTAATTGTTCTGGGCCGTGGTCATAGACCTGTTTAAATACGCCAGGAGAGGCCAGTTTAAAACCGGTAAAAACAAGCAGTATCGCAAAGGCACAGAGAGGCACTTGCCTCATCAAAGGGCCCAATACAACGATTAGAACGAGAAGTAAAATACCCTGGTATAAATTGGACCATTTTGTTTTCGCTCCATTGTGAATATTTACAGTACTGCGGATGATCACAGCAATAATTGGCAAGCCCCCAACAAAACCAGCAGCGACTGTACTAAGCCCAATCCCTGTTAAATCCTTATTTAAATCAGTCTTTCGTTTATAGGGATCAATTTTATCCACCGCTTTTGCAATGGCTAAAGATTCAATACTGGTAATTATCAACAAAGAGAATACCGTTGTCCAGAACTCAATCGTATTTATCATTGAAAAATTAGGAAACATAATGGAGTCCATAATATTTTCGGGAATTTCTAAGAGAAGCGAGGGACCAACGTCATAAGATTTTCCAAAGAAAGTGAGGGTTTGCGCATCGAAGAAATTAAACAAATACACAAAGGGAATAGAAAGTGCAATAACCCAGATCGGGGCGGGGAAAAACTGAAAAAGCCGAAAGGAAATTTTTGAATGAAACAACAAGATGATCAATCCTGTTAAAGAAATAAGAACCACAAAAGGGTTGGTTTCAGGAATAAGAAGAACGGCATCAATCAGGTTTTGAACAATATTACTGCTCTCTGAATGAGTTCCCAAAGCAACGTGAATTTGCTTTGCAAAAATGATAATTCCAATTGCAGCCAAAATACCGAGAATCACGGAAGAGTGGAAGATATCTGCTAATCGGCCTAGTTTGAGCAAGCCCAATAGCGTTTGAATGGCACCTGAAACAACAATGGCACCCAGGACATAATTAAACGCCTGTCCCGAACCGTCATCCATCAATGTAATCCCAAGCAGGATCACAGCGATGACCCCTTTCGCCGGTCCATTAATTGAGACGTGTCCCCCCCGAAAAAAAGTGGTAACCACACCGCCCACAACCGCAGAAAGGATCCCAGACATCGCAGGTGCACCAGCGGCTAAAGCAATACCTAAAGAAAGCGGCAAGGCAATAAGAGATACGCTTACCGCAGCGATTAGATCACTTTGAAAATTTTCTACAAACCCTTTAAATCCTTCTTTTGGTTTTTGTTCCATTTTATTTTTAGAGCGGTTAAAAATAGTACGTACCTAATATAATTTATTTCCTCAGATCACACTGTTTTAAAAGGTCAATTTTTTTATTAATCCAAAAAAACGATTAGGACTTTCTAGTAAATTCAGTGTCATTTCAAGTCGAGTATCCAACGGTAAAGTAGATCGGGCCATTCTTCCAAAGCCCCTTTGCCACGGGCTAAAGCATAGCCGTGC
>CAXGYE010000065.1:0-6876 GCA_964013865.1 uncultured Flavobacteriaceae bacterium | reverse complement strand
GAAATCGAAAAATTGTGAAAAGAAATGTAATTTTCCTGTTTCTAATTGTGGTGCTTTCAGCAGCCATCGGTTATCTCTTTGGGTCAAATTTTAGTCCCAAAGTGGTAGCGAATAACGTAGCCCATCCGAGCATTACCAAATTAAATCGCTTGATGACTTACCTGACTCAGGATTATGTTGACAAAATCAATGCCGACAGTTTAGTCCGTGTGGTAATCGAAGATATCGTAGATGAACTGGATCCTCACTCCGTCTATATTCCAGCGGTTCAAAATGAATCCTTAGCCGAGAGTATGAAAGGAAATTTTGAAGGTATTGGGGTGCAGTTTCGCATGATCCGAGACACGATTTCGATAAGTAGAGTTTTAGAAGGAGGGCCTAGCGAAAGAGCCGGGTTAAAGTCTGGGGATCGTATTCTGATGGCAGACCAAGACACGCTTTATTCTAAAGAATTGCAAAACGATCAAATTGTAGGAAGACTGAAGGGCAATTCTTCCACCCCTGTTCGTTTGACCGTTTATCGGAAAAAACAAGATTCGATCTACACTTTCGATATCCTCCGAGGACCTGTCCCGCTTCCTAGCGTCAGCAGCGCGTACATGATCGATCAAAACACAGGCTACATCAAGATCAATCGTTTTTCCCAAACCACCTATTCCGAGTTTCAGACCTCTTTGATCTCACTGATCGAGCAACAGATGAACGATCTTATTTTAGATTTGAGAGGCAATCCAGGGGGCTATTTGCTCCCCGCCAAGCAAATTGCAGATGATTTTTTAGAAGCGTCAAAACCCATTGTGATCGTGGAAGGCAATAACGGAAAGAGGGAACGTACGGTTTCTTCCTCCCAAGGACTCTTCGAGCGAGGCAGGCTTTATGTTTTGGTGGATGAAGATTCAGCCTCTGCCAGTGAGGTTATTGCAGGAGCCGTTCAAGATAACGACCGTGGACTTATTATGGGTCGCCGAACTTTCGGCAAAGGGTTGGTACAACAACAGCTTCCTCTGGGACAAGGAGATCAGATTCGACTTACCACTGCCCGATACTACACCCCTACGGGACGTTCTATTCAAAGACCCTATGACTCTTCTACTCGATCGGATTATTACGCAGAGGTTCGCAAACGCTATCAAACGGGTGAGATGGAAGACCCCACAAAAATCCCAGTCAATGACAGTTTGATTTTTACCACCCCCAAAGGAAGAACCGTGTACGGTGGGGGAGGAATCACTCCAGATATCTATATTGCCAACGAAGACAGTCCCGAAGAAGCCTGGAGCCGTTACTTGATTAGTTCTAATCTGATTGACCTGTTTGTATTTTTAGAGTTGGATAAACAGTATAAAAAATACAACTTCGATAATGCGCCTCAATTTTTCAATGAAGAGTTGCCTTATCCAGAGGAATTTATTGCTGCGTTTAAGGTTTTTTGTAAATCATACAGTCTACCTATTAAGGTGACTCAAGAAAATCAAGCACGAATTTTAAACTCCATAAAAGCGTTTATTGCCCTGCAACGTTTTAACGAAAACATGTACATCAGGATTATCAATCAAACGGATCCTTTTATTCTTAGAGCCTTAGAAGAAGTCACTAAGAGCTAGCTTATTTTTTCAGCTTTTTTGCAATTTTTTTTGAGAGCATCAATATTAAAAGCAATAAAAAAGAGCTTGCAGAAGCCATTACCCCGATGACAGCTACACTGCTTTTTCCATCCATGGGACTGTTCCAATCGATTTGAACCAGATTGAACACACACATGCCCACGGCGAGAATCATCAATAAGGGAAGTGCAATTTTCATAGTTTTAAACGGTATTAAATAAGTTGACCAATATTTGTAGTAAAAAGCTTTACTGCAATTGCTAATAGAATAATTCCAAAAACTTTTCGAATGATATTAATTCCCGATTTGCCCAACTTATTTCCGATGTATTTGGAGGATTTTAAAATGACATAGACAAAAAGAATGTTGATCAGAATCGCAATAATGATGTTCAGTACATGATATTCTGCACGAAGGGAGAGTAAGGAAGTCATGGTTCCTGCTCCTGCAATCATAGGGAAAGCAAGGGGTACTATGGAAGCAGTTTCCGGAGCTTCGTCTCGAAACAGATGCACCCCAAGAATCATTTCTAATGCTAAAAAAAGGATAACCAAAGAACCTGCTACGGCAAAAGAATTGATGTCAATTCCAATAAGTTTTAAAATTTCATCTCCTAAAAACAAAAAGCCAATCATGATTACCGCAGCAATTAGGGAGGCTTTTTCGGACTGGATATGGCCCACTTTTTCTCTCAATGAGATGATTAGAGGAATATTGCCAATAATATCGATGACAGCAAACAATACGACACTAGCGGTAAGAACTTCTTTGAGATTAAACACAGCTCCAAACTTTTTGCAAATCTAAGTCCATTCTTTGAATCATCGCTTTTAAAATGTTTATTTTTAACAAAAAAAGAGCGTGATTTCCATAGAAAATACCCTAGTCTCAGACGACCTAATTTCCAAAGAATTTGTTTGTAATATCGCCAAATGCAAAGGAGCATGTTGTGTGGAAGGTGAGGCGGGCGCACCTTTGGAAAAAGAAGAAGTTGTTTTTCTTCAAAAAAACTATCCCAAGATCAAACCGTATTTAAATGACAAAGGCACACAGGCTATTGAAGAGCAGGGGGTCTTTGTCAAGGGACTGGATGGAGATTTTGAAACTCCTCTGGTGAAGGGGAAAGAATGTGCTTACACGGTTTTTTCTGAAAATGGAACAGCTTCTTGTGGTATAGAAAAAGCCCATCAGCAAGGGGCCATTGATTTTCAAAAACCCATTTCTTGTCATTTGTATCCTGTACGGGTTCAACACTACGATAAAATGACAGCTGTAAATTACCACGCTTGGTCCATTTGTTCAGATGCTTGTGATCTGGGGACTACGTTAAAAATTCCCGTGTATCAGTTTGTAAAAAAAGCTTTGATTCGAAAATTTGGAACAGCTTGGTACCAAGCCTTAGAAACTTTCGCCAAAAAGACCTCTTGAGAACATCCTACTGTTTTTGGGGGCTAACACGGTATTTTTTATTCAAACAACAGATAATCAACAAGTTGTAATTTCTTGATTTTTAATAAAAAAGAGAAAAAACCAGCTTTTTGTTAAAAACTAAGCTCCATTGTGGAAAAGTTGCTCTTTCAATTTCAACTACAATTTAGAATCTTTGTTAAACACAAAAACAAACTTTAATTAATCAAATTTTAACACGCAAAAGATGGCAGCTGTAGAACCAATCCTCCAAGAAAATGAAAACCGTTTTGTAATTTTTCCAATTCAACATCACGATATTTGGGAATGGTACAAAAAAATGGAGGCGAGTTTTTGGACTGCTGAAGAGATTGATTTACATCAAGACCTTACAGATTGGAATAGTAAGTTGAGTGAGGACGAAAAGTATTTTATCAAACACATCCTAGCCTTCTTTGCGGCCTCGGATGGAATCGTTAACGAAAACCTAGCGGAGAATTTTGTCAATGAAGTGCAATATTCGGAAGCCAAATTTTTCTATGGCTTTCAAATCATGATGGAAAACATTCATTCGGAAACCTATTCTTTACTTATCGATACCTATGTTAAAGATGATGCTGAAAAAGACAATCTCTTTAAGGCGATTGAGGTTTTTCCAGCCATCAAAAAGAAAGCTGACTGGGCCCTGCGCTGGATTGATTCGGATTCTTTTGCAGAGCGTCTTATCGCATTTGCAGCCGTAGAAGGTATTTTCTTTTCGGGAGCTTTCTGTTCGATATTTTGGTTAAAAAAACGTGGGTTAATGCCTGGATTGACCTTTTCAAATGAATTGATTTCTAGAGACGAAGGCGTGCACTGTGATTTTGCAGTTCACTTACACAACAACCATTTGGTCAACAAGGTTCCACCCGCTCGAATCAAAGAGATTTTACTGGACGCCCTCACTATTGAGCGTGAGTTTATTACCGAGTCTCTTCCCATCAGTTTGATTGGAATGAATGCGAAATTGATGACCCAATACCTTGAGTTTGTCACCGATCGTCTTTTGGTAGAATTGGGTCTTGAAAAGGAATTCAACGTAGGCAATCCTTTTGATTTTATGGATATGATCTCACTGCAAGGAAAAACCAACTTCTTTGAAAAGCGTGTAGGCGAGTATCAAAAAGCAGGGGTATTGAACAACGAAAAGAAAGATGAGAAAATTAGTTTTGATGCTGATTTTTAATCTGACGAGCTGTTGCTAAACCTCCTTTCTTCATAACCATAAACAAAAAAAGTATAAAATTTAAAAAGTAAAATATGTTTGTAGCAAAAAGAGATGGCCGAAAAGAGCCCATCATGTTCGATAAAATCACGGCCCGAATTCGCAAATTAAACTACGGCCTCAATCCTTTGGTGGATCCAGTTCGTGTTGCTATGCGTGTGATTGAAGGACTCTACGATGGTGTGACCACCTCTGAACTGGACAATCTTGCTGCCGAGATTGCTGCTACAATGACCACTACCCACCCGGATTATGCAAAGTTGGCTGCCCGTATTTCTGTATCCAACTTGCACAAAAACACCAAAAAATCCTTTTCAGAAACGATGGAGGATTTGTACAAGTATGTCAATCCTCGTACGGGTAAAAAAGCCCCTTTGCTTTCTGATGAAGTCTATAAGATCATCAAAAAAAATGCGGATAAACTGGATTCCAGCATCATTTACAACCGTGATTTTGGCTATGACTTTTTCGGTTTTAAAACTTTGGAGCGTTCCTATCTGTTAAAGCTCAATGGGAAAATTGTAGAACGTCCGCAGCACATGCTCATGCGGGTTTCCATTGGAATCCACCTAAACGATATCGATGCTGCACTAGAGACTTATGAGCTGATGTCCAAGCGGTATTTTACGCATGCCACTCCCACACTTTTTAACTCGGGAACTCCCAAGCCACAAATGTCTTCCTGCTTTCTTTTAGCCATGAAAGATGACAGTATTGATGGGATTTATGACACCCTAAAGCAAACTGCAAAAATTTCGCAGTCTGCAGGAGGGATTGGATTGTCAATTCACAATGTTAGAGCCACAGGTTCCTACATCGCAGGGACCAATGGTACTTCAAACGGAATAGTTCCCATGTTACGAGTCTTTAACGATACTGCTCGTTATGTTGACCAAGGAGGAGGAAAGCGTAAGGGATCCTTTGCAATTTACGTTGAGCCATGGCATGCGGATGTCTTTGACTTTTTGGAGTTAAAAAAGAACCACGGTAAGGAAGAAATGCGCGCTCGGGATTTGTTCTACGCCATGTGGACCCCAGATCTGTTTATGAAACGCGTAGAGAATGACGCAGAATGGACTTTGATGTGTCCCAACGAGTGTCCCAACTTGTACAACGTTCATGGAGATGAGTTTGATAAATTGTATCTCAAATACGAATCCGAAGGACGGGGAAGAAAAACCATCAAGGCAAGAGACCTTTGGGAAAAAATCTTAGAATCCCAAATTGAGACGGGTACACCCTATATGCTTTACAAGGATTCTGCAAACCGCAAGTCGAATCAAAAGAACTTGGGAACCATTCGTTCTTCAAACTTGTGTACGGAAATATTAGAATACACCTCCCCGGATGAAGTAGCGGTCTGTAATTTGGCTTCCATTGCGCTGCCTATGTTTGTAAAGGACGGTGCCTTTGACCACCAAGCACTTTTTGATGTTACTGTACGGGTGACGAAAAACTTAAACCGGGTTATTGACCGGAATTATTACCCGGTGAAGGAGGCGGAAAACTCGAACTTTAGACACCGACCAGTGGGTCTAGGAGTTCAAGGCTTAGCAGATACCTTTATCCTATTGCGTTTACCCTTTACTTCGGAAAAAGCAAAAGAGCTCAATCAAGAAATATTTGAAACCCTCTATTTTGCTGCTGTTACAGCTTCAGCAGAGGAGGCTAAAAACGACGGGCCTTATGAATCCTATAAAGGTTCTCCAATTTCTAAAGGAGAATTTCAGCACAACCTATGGGGGATTAAAGACGAAGAACTCAGTGGACGTTGGGACTGGGCAGGTTTGAGAAAAACAGTAAAAAAGCAAGGTGTTCGCAACTCTTTGTTGGTAGCTCCGATGCCCACGGCAAGTACCTCCCAAATTTTAGGAAACAACGAATGCTTTGAACCCTATACTTCAAATATTTACACCCGCCGTGTACTTTCAGGAGAATTTATTGTTGTAAACAAGCACCTTCTAGAAGACTTAGTAGAACGCGGATTGTGGAACGAGGAAATGAAGCAAGAGCTGATGCGTAATAACGGATCCATTCAAAACATTGAAGGGATTCCAGATGACATCAAAGAGTTGTACCGTACTGTTTGGGAAATGAGCATGAAAGACATAATCGATATGTCGCGACACCGTGGGTATTTTATAGATCAATCTCAATCTTTAAATTTATTTATGGAAGGCGCCACCATGGCAAAACTAACTTCCATGCATTTCTACGGATGGAAATCTGGCCTTAAGACGGGGATGTACTATCTGCGCACCAAGTCTGCGGTAGATGCCATCAAGTTCACATTGGACAATAAAACAAAAGAGAAGGTAGCCGAAGTAGAAGTAGAAGCTACGGTAGCTTCCGTCTCTACTGCTGCAAATTCACAGGCGGAGGGAGCTGCTCCAGTTCCAGTAGAACCCTTAACTCCTCAGGAGTTAAAGCAAATGCTCTCACAGGCAAAAGAAAGCGAAGATGATGACTGTTTGATGTGTGGTTCCTAAAATCCAATTGAAATTAGTTTTAAAAGCCCTTTTAAGGGCTTTTTATTTGCCTATAAGTCAGTGGATTAACTTCTTATGTTAATTTAATGTTACGTTAACGTTATGCAAAAC
>CAXGYE010000064.1:0-6965 GCA_964013865.1 uncultured Flavobacteriaceae bacterium | reverse complement strand
GTCGGATTCATAACCCGGAGGTCGGGAGTTCAAGTCTCCCTCTCGCTACAAAATCACACCTCTTTTAGAGGTGTTTTTTTTTGGAGGAGTCTCATTCTTTAGTGTTTAACTTTAGGTTGAGGTGAGGCGAAGTCAACAATCGCTAAACCCCAAACTGCTTTAGATGGTGACTTAAATGATACTCTGTCATTTGAACCCACTCTTTCTTATTTAATTTTCCAAAATAAAAATGAGGGGGATAGTCATAGTCTTTTTCCAAAGCGTAAAAGGCTTGTAGTTTCGATTTAAGTAAAAAAATATCAGTTTCAAAATCCGAAGCTTTGGTACCGTTCCCTGCTACTTGATCCATTTCGGTTGGAGCGGGAACTGTTTTTCGGGATTGCGCTAGTTTGATTGCTTCTGCGGCACTGATGTTGGGCTTTTCACGAAGGGTCATCTCCCTGAGCACCAGACGATACAGGTCGGTACAGTGACATACCATTTGCTGAACAGACATTTTACCATATTTAGGTTTATGGCCTTCTGTGAGTTGATCAATGCGATTTAAAAAATCATTCTTCATTTAATATTTTTTGGAAAATAAAACCGAGTAGGACCGTAAGCACTGCCCCGATGAGGTTCAGCCATAAAAAGCTCACTGCATCCTGATAAAAAAGAAAGATAATGAACGCTTCTGACAATACAGCTGCCCAAAAAATAGCCTTTCCTTTTATCTGTTTGATAAAAATTGCAACTAAAAAAATCCCGAGTATTGTCCCATAAAATACCGACCCAATGATGTTGACCAACTGGATCAGGTTTTCAAAGAGATTTCCTATACTGGCAAAGAGAATCGCGATCAATCCCCAGCCCAATGTAAATCCTTTAGAGGCTTTTACATAATGCGCCTCTGATTTTTCACTTACATTTCTCTGATACAGATCTACCGTTGTCGTTGCGGCTAATGCATTGAGTTCAGAAGCCGTAGAGCTCATGGCAGCAGAAAAGATGACGGCAATCAGCAGTCCGATGAGTCCTGAGGGGAGATACCCTAAAATAAACGAGATAAAAACATAATCTTTATCGTTAGGTTCTTGCTCTGGTGCTGCTTTTGTGATCAGGACTTTAGCACGGGTACGCTGTGCCAATTCCTCTTTGCTCAGACGCTGAATGTCTTCGGAGGTGTTTCCCTGGAGTAGGGCTACTTTCAGTTTTCTTTGGGTGTCTAAATTTTCGATTTCCAAGGTTTTAAAAGCTTCAGCTTCTGAACTAGTTTTTACTGCAGCAACAGCTTTCGGATTGAAGTTTATAGGAGCTGGTTCAAACTGATAAAACACAAAAACCATTACCCCTACCAAGAGGATAAAAAACTGCATGGGTACTTTGAGCAACCCATTCATAATAAGTCCCATTTGACTTTCTTTCAGTGATTTTCCCGAGAGGTAGCGTTGTACTTGAGATTGATCCGTACCGAAATAAGAGAGGGCTAGAAACAAGCCTCCTGTCAAACCACTCCAAAATGTATAGCGGCTGTTCAGGTCGATGCTAAAATCTAATACTTCCAATTTCCCAGCTTTTCCTGCAATGCGCAGTGCATCTGAAAAAGAAATCCCCTCCGGAAAACGGTAAAGTATAAATCCAAATGCGATAAACATTCCCAAGAAAATGACAAACATTTGTTGTTTTTGAGTGACATTTACCGCCTTCGTCCCTCCCACCAGGGTGTAAGTAATAACTAGAGTTCCTACAAAAAGTACCATCAATTTCAGGTTCCACCCCAGGACTACACTGAGGATAATGGCAGGAGCATAGATGGTGATGCCTGCAGCCAGTCCTCGTTGCACTAAAAACAAAATAGCGGTAAGGGTGCGTACCCTGAGATCAAAACGATTTTCTAAAAATTCGTAGGCAGTGTAGACCTTTAGCCGATGATAGATCGGGATAAAAAACAAGCAAATGATCAACATGGCAAAGGGCAAACCAAAATAGAATTGTACAAAGCCCATTCCGTCGTGGTAGGCTTGACCTGGAGTGGACAAAAAGGTAATGGCACTTGCCTGAGTGGCCATTACGGAGAGCCCAACGGTCCACCAGCGGGCTTCATTGCCTCCTTTGAGGTATTCTTGAATGTTCTTATGACTGTTGTTCCTCCAAATACCGTAAAGAACGATAAAGGCTAGGGTACTCGTGAGAACAATCCAATCCAGTAGTTCCATTAGCTAAAATTGATCATAAAAAGGTAAAAGCCCGCCCAATAGAGCAAATTCATTCCAATTAAAACGTAATAGGTATTTTTTTTCATTGACCGTAGGAAATCAGATTAGCAAACAAGCGATAGGCACCTGGAACTCCAGCGGGGAGTTCTCTAAAGAAACTTAACCCGGTAAAGATAAATTTCCCTTGGCCATAATCTGCCACAAGCAGACTTCCCATTTTTTGACTTTCCCCTTTGTCATTCATGGAAAATAAGGGTTGATAGCGATCATCCCATCGATTGGCAAAATACAAACCGCGTTCTTGAACCCAACCTTGAAAGTCTGCAGTAGTAATTTTGTTGGGCTCCGTCAGCAGGGGATGTTCTTTTTTAAGGAAACGCACTTCAGCATTTTCATCTGTGACCCGATCTCGAGAAAGTTGAAGTGGATAAGGGGCTAGAAGGGAGGAGTCCAGTCCTCTACTGGTATTGTATTGCACTACAACGGTTCCCCCTTGCCGGACATAGTCCCATAAAATTTGATTTTTATACCCAAGGTCTTTGTGTACGTTAAATGCTCGAATTCCAACAACCAAAGTCGGAAAGGAAACCAGCGTCTCGAGTCGAAGGTCTTCTACATCAAATTCGAATACTTCAATTCCAATATTTCGAAGACTTTCAGCAACTTTATCACCAGCTCCTTTGAGGTAGGCGATACTTTTTACTTTGGATTGAAGATCAATTTTGGATACGGTGGCTTTGTTGGGCCGCAACATATATTGTTTTGAAATATGGGGGTAATCAATTTCCTCTAGTGTCATAGTGTAGCTTCGAGATCCTTCCTTTACTTCCGCAGAAAAAAGACCTGTACTGCTTCCTTTCGGTGGACGTACTTCAAATTCATATTCTTTCATCGCACCTGCTTGAGTAATGTCAACCTCTTGTTTTTCAGGAGTCACAGTCCAGTTTTTAGGAGTATGTAGACTAACGGTTCCCTTAAAGTTGGCAACATGAGCCTGTACCTGGAGTCGTACCTTTTTGGGTGCTGCTTCCTGGAACAAGAGCACTTTTTCGCTCAGCTGGGTAGTGGCTCTGGGCAGGACTTGAAAGTTTTGAATGACTTCTCCCGCTACGCGATCGGTAGTGCGGTAGGTGAGGGGAACGGAAAGTGTTATGCGAGTAGTATTGATCAAAAGGGTGAACTGTACTGTGATGGGATTAGGTGTTTCCGCTAAGCCTTTTAGTGTTTCCTCCTCCACCGTGTAATTTCCCAAATCGCCTTCTTTCAATAGCCAGTAGGGTGTGGTACTTTGATCGGGAATTTTAAACGTTGTTTTTGTTTCCCAAACTTGATTTTGGCGAAGTGTTTGTTGCGGTTGCAGGGATAAAGCACCCTCTAAATTTTGAAGGGTAAGGGTAAGGGGACTCGGGTTAAGAGCTCGTAACGTGACGGGAAGTGATGTGTTGGCAACCCCTGTCTCTTGAGCGGTATCGAATTGCAATCGCAGTCCTAGACAGCTTTGAATTAATGTCTTTACTTCCTCCAGTTTTATTGCTTTCCAATGTTCATTTTCTAGGTTTGAAATGGCTTGATAGAGTGCCGTAAGTTCGGAAACGCTTTGGTAGGGCTTTTCCAAATCAAAATTTGCGATGAGTTGATCGACCTGCTGCTTGATTTTCGCTCCACCTTTCACGCGGCTCCAACCGGTATCGATCCCATCAAAAGGATCAGAATTTGAGGGCATCGTTCCATTGATCAATTCCAGATATTCGGCCTGACTCCCCAGTTTTGGTGAACTTCCAAAACCTTGTGATTTGTGTTGACTTCTACTTTGGGCAGCAACTTCTTCATTGGTCCTTCCCAGGAGGAGGTCTACTGGATTACTCTCCAAAGGGATCATATTGCTTTTGTCTGCTTTTTCAAATTGAGCACGGCCTCCGTAGGCCCACAAGGAGGTGTTGTAAAATTGGCGTTTCGGTTGCCACAAGCTCACCCGATCCAATTGCTCCGGGAAGGCGGCAGGGTCATTCGCTAAATGAAACGCCTCTTCGCTTAGCATTGCAGAGCTGGTGTGATGCCCGTGGGTACTTCCAGGCGTACGATGGTTAAACCGATGAATGATCAGGTCTGGTTTGAAAGCGCGAATGCGATAGACGATTTGCGCTAAGATTTCCTCTTTATCCCAAATGGAAAGCGTTTCATCGGGATGTTTGGAGTAGCCAAAATCGTTTGCGGTAGTGAAAAATTGTTGCCCTCCGTCTATTTTCCTTGCTTCTAGTAGTTCTTGGGTTCGGATCAAACCTAAGCCTTCTCGTAGCTCGGTTCCAATCAAATTTTGACCCCCGTCTCCACGGGTCATTGAGAGGTAGGCAGCACGTGCGTTGTAATGGTTGGAAAACAAAGAAATCAAACGGGTATTTTCATCATCGGGATGGGCGGCGACATAGAGCACCGAAGAAAGGGTATTGAGTTTTTTGAGTTGCTTGTAAATACGAGCGCCATCTTGACTCAAAACACCACTAAGTGACAGCAATGCCGTTAAAATGATAATTTTCTTCATTCTATTTAATCTAATCCCAACGAATCTCGAAACTGTTCGTCTCCCAACTTGTTTAGTTTCCAATAGGGGAGTTTTACTGTTTTTTTGATTTGGGCTCGGGTAGTTTGATTGGGGTTTTTTAAATCTTCTTCTGTCCAACCTAAAATGGTGTGAGGGGCTTCTTTTGTAAAAGAGATTGAAAGTTTACGTTGTAGCTCCGCATAGGTTAAGGAGTAGGTGTGAAGTGTATCGTTTTGTTCCAAAACAGCTTCGGCCTGATACAATTGGAGCGGTTTGTGTTTCAGACGAATGAATTCGAAGGAAGGGAGCAACTCTAAGGTTCCTTGAGGCAGACGGTCGGGTTGAGTTCGGATCCAAACCCACAGTTCTTCTTCGGTTAGGGCATCTTTAAATTGGAGATTTTGATCGGCTTCACCTTCAAAATAGGAATGACTTTTCACCTCTAAACCTTCTCTTCTGTTGAGTTGTAAATAAGCTTGACCACACCATTCTTGAATTGAGGTAGTGGTTTTTACAAGCGGACGGCTTTGTCCCAAACGGGAGAAAATACTCGTCATGATAGAGTAGGGATAAATTCCAGTTAAAAAGTTTTTGGTACGGTTCAGTTTTAAAATCGTTTGAGTGGATTCCGATTTTTGATTGGCTTTGACTTGTTTGTCAGGAAGAAAATCTTCGGTGACATAAATCAATACTGCTGTTCCTTCTCGAGGAGCTCCATAGCGAGATTGTTCTAGGGCATAACTGCTGATTTCAGCTGTTCCATCAAACCAATAACTTTTAAATTCAGAACTGAGAGGCAGGGAAGGGGACGTTGACGTATTGAGTTTTGGATTTGTACAACTCAAGGAAATCGCAAGGAGGAAGAAGAAACTCTTTTTCATCTGTTAAATTTTTTGCTTTAATAGGTAATGCATCGACTTTGCATCGCAAAGGAGTGGAACATCCAACTTATCATTTTGCTGTGTGACTAGAAATAATAATGAAAGTTTCATAGGATCAAGATATTGGGATTTTACAAAAACGACTAATTTTTAACAGTAATTTCTTGTATTTTTTTTAGTACTTGAGGAACAGGGAGCCCGATAATATTGGAATAACTTCCCTCAATTCGCGTCACATGACGAACTCCAAAGGGATCTTGAATCCCATAGGCTCCTGCTTTGTCTAGTGGGGAGCCTGTTTGAACGTAGTGTTCGATTTCTGGTTCTGAAAGTATCCCAAAGGTGACTTTGGAAACTTCACAAAGGGTTTCAAAACTTCCTTTTTTTAAAAAGCCTACAGCGGTGATCACCTCATGAGTGCTGTTTGAGAGTGCGGTGAGCATGGCCTTGGCCTCCAAGGTATTTTCGGGTTTGCCTAAGGATTGGTTTTGATGCCACACCACGGTATCTGCAGTGATAATCAATTGTTTTTCTTGTATTTTAGCTAAAAAAGGTTCCGCTTTTTGACGGACGATGTGTTCCGCAGTTTGGATACCGTTGAGCCCTGCTGGGAAATCCTCGGCAACGGGAACTACTTCCACCCGAAAAGACAGCCCCATTTCTTTAAAAAAAGCCTGTCTTCTAGGCGACCCCGAGGCGAGTATCAGTTCCAAGCTGTTCGTGTTCATTTTTTTAATCTTTTCCCGCACCTACGTCCAACCGCCATTTTCCTTGAACCCGGAGTACTTGTTCGATAATCTCTCGTACGCAACCTTCTCCTCCTTTTTTATGGGAGACATAGTCCACCATGGCTTTTACATCGGAAACGGCGTCTGCGGGGCAACAGCTAAGGCCTACTTTTTCCATGACAGGAATATCGGGAACATCATCTCCTACATAGAGGATTTCCTCTGGGTTGAGATCGTAATTGTCCATCAGATCTTGATAGGCATCCAGTTTGTGGTGGGCACCCAAATAAATATCGTAAATCCCAAAGGCTTTAAAACGATCGCGGATGCCTTCGTTCGTTCCTCCAGAAATGATTACAATTTTATAGCCTTGAACCAAGGCGCATTTGATGGCATAACCGTCTTTGGTATCTACCGCTCGGTAGAGTTCTCCTTCGGTGGTAACTAGGACTTTTCCGTCTGTAAGGACGCCGTCCACGTCAAAAATAAAGGTCTTGATTTGAGGTAAAATGGCTTTGTAATTGGTATTGGTCATTGTTTTTTTTGAATGGCTAAAGTTACTACTTTATAAATTTCTTGAAGTGAGCGTTCTTGAATTAAGGTCAGGTGTTTTTCAATTGTT
>CAXGYE010000063.1:0-6976 GCA_964013865.1 uncultured Flavobacteriaceae bacterium | reverse complement strand
CTATTCCCCCTAGAATTCAAATACGAACCCCCTATTTCTAGAAAAAAGCTTTTTTCTAGGGTCCGCAAGGTGGAAAAGAAAAACCCTCCGCCTGGGAGGGTTTTTGTATTAAAATTACACAGAACCTAAAATTCTAAATCGGGTACAGGAGTTTGATGGTCCTCATAAAAAGCCTTTTCATTAATTAATGAAGCATGCATTTTCACAATGAGATCCTGATAACTGGGTTCGTTAAAAACGTTTTTCAACTCGTTCGGATCTGTTTCAAGGTCATAAAATTCCCAACTAGGAGGAGTGGCCTGTACATTGGCACTTTTCATTCCCAAGGGTTTTCCATAATAGTAAATCAACTTGTAGCGGCTGCTTCTTATCCCAAAATGTGCTGGCCGGTCTGGGCTGTGCTCCCAATAGCGGTAATAGGTATAGGGTCTCCCTTCTAACTTGTCATCTTTCAGGAGAGATCTAAAACTCTCTCCTTGCATCTGTTCGGGTCGTTTCACCTGGGCGTAATCCAACAACAAGGCGGGAATGTCTATATTCATTAATAAGGACTCATTTCGCGTTCCCTGTGGTAAATCTCTTGGATACCGAATAACAAAAGGCATTCGTGAGGACTGTTCCAGCATCATTCGCTTGTCAAAAAATCCGTGTTCCCCAAGAAAATACCCTTGATCCGAGGTATAAATAATCAAAGTATTGTCCAACAAACCGCGCTCTTCAAGACCAGCAATTATTTTTTCAATATTGTCATCTATCGCAGCTCCACACCGAATAAAATCTTTAACAAATTTCTGATAGGATTTTTTTCGAATGGCAATACTATCCAAACCGGTAACATCAAATGGCATACCGGGGTAATCTGTCCAAAATTTTTCTGGATCCGCTTGATACCGCAACCATCTCTTGGTAAGGTTGTCTAACAATTGCCCTTTGAATGTCCTCCCATCTGGTGTAGGATAGGGTTCCAGTAAAGATTCCGGTTCTGGCAGCACAACCTCTTCCAAAAGTTCGGCGTGACGCTCGGGATAGTGGAAAGGTTCGTGGGTGGCTTTAAAATGGGTCATTAAGAAAAAAGGGGCTTCTGGATCTTGCGCATCGATCCAGTCCAGCGATTCCGTTCCAATAATATCGGATGAAAAACCCTTTTGCTCTTTTCCGCCTTCCCAACCGTATTCCCAATTTTCTGCGGTTTTAAAAACAGGATCGAAATAGCGCCCCTGCCCTGGTAAAACTTTGTAGTAATCAAATCCCGTAGGTTCGGCTTTTAAATGCCATTTCCCTATTATCGCTGTCGCATAGCCTGAAGAGGAGAGTACTTTTGCAATGTTCAAGCTGTCTGGTGCCAGCGCATCACCCAAAGTATAAACCCCGTTTTTGTGGCTCATGACTCCTGTCAAGAGCGCCGCTCGTGAGGGCACACAGATCGAGTTGGTACAAAACATATTTTCTAAAGTAACCCCTTCGGAGGCCAAGCGTTTTATTCCCGTATTTTTTACATAAGGCTCCAAGATTCCACCGTAAATTCCCCAAGCCTGTGAGGTGTGGTCATCGGACATAATAAAGAGGATGTTGGGCCGCTCCTGTGAATCTTTAGTACAAGAACTCAACACGTAAAATATTCCAAAAAGGATAAAAAATATTTTTTGACTTCGCATAAATTTTAATTTACAACAAGATAGGAACAAATCTTTGAGAATAAAAAGAACTCCTTACTAGGTAAAGAATTTTGCAAGGTCTCATATTTTCAAAGGGATTGTTTTGCAGACATTAAAGTTTGGACTAATTTTAAGGTAACGGCTATAAGTTTCCAGTGTTCCCATTTTTAAATACTGCAGCTAAATTCTACTATTTTTAATCGAAAAATAAATTTGACAAATGAAAAAAACAATCCTTCTTCTCCTTCTTCTTGTCGCTTTGACTTCCTGTAATGAAGCCACGGAATGGAAACCACAACTCATTGCCTATTATGCCGGAGATGAAAAATCTATTGATGACTTTGACCTGAACGGTGTAGATCAAATTATTTATAGCTTTTTACACCTCAAAGGAAATGAACTAGCCATAGATAATGAGGCAGACAGTCTAACATTGGTAAACCTCGTCAAGCAAAAGGAGAAATATCCCAATTTAAAAGTTTTAGTTTCCCTAGGTGGCTGGGGCGGTTGTGAAACCTGCTCAGAAGTTTTTAGTTCAGCTCAAGGACGGATAGATTTTGCTGTTTCCACAGCAAAAATCATCGAGACATTTGATGCCGACGGCATTGATCTAGACTGGGAATATCCAGCCATTTCGGGTTATCCAGGACATAAATATCAACCGGAAGACCGAGAAAATTTTACCGATTTGGTCGTTCAACTGCGAAACTATATGAAGCAAGGGGACATCTTGAGTTTTGCCGCAGGGGCCTCTACGCGCTTTTTTGAAAATTCTGTGGAATGGGACAAAGTCATGCCTTTGGTGGACAACGTGAATTTGATGACCTATGATTTTTTTGGATCTGGATCTAGCAAAACGGGGCACCACACCGCACTGTCTTCTAGTGCCTTCCAAGACCGATCTGCGGAGGCCTCTATAAAAGCACTGATTGATTTGGGTGTCAATCCAAAAAAAATTTTTATCGGTGGGGCTTTTTACATCAAAACATTTAAAGAAGTTTCCAACGTCAATAACGGATTAAACCAACCCGCCAAATGGAACCGCAGCTACAACCAAATCAACTTCGATTCCGTACGGTCCAATTTTAGTTTTTATTGGGATGAACAAGCACAAGCTCCTTATGCCTATGACAGCATTAATAAAATCTTTGCCACCTTTGACGACCCTCGATCGATTAAACTCAAAACTGAATTTGCACTAAAAAATAACTTAGGGGGAATCATGTTCTGGCAACTTATGAACGACAAAAAACAAAATGGCCTTTTAAAAACCATGGTCGATACGATGAACGAAACTACTTCAGAAAAATAAATGGAAATCGGTGTAGATAGCTTTGCAGCAGTGGATATAACCCAAGGGGTTCCAACAGCTCAGGAGCGGGTTCGTGCCCTAGATGAATTGATTGATCGTATTGTTTTTGCAGATGCTGTAGGAATGGACTTTTTCGGAATTGGAGAACACCATAGGGAGGAATTTCTGGATTCAGCACCCCACATGATTCTTGCCGCCGCCGCAGCGAGGACAAAACAGATCCGACTGGGCAGTGCCGTTGCTGTGTTAAGTGCCGCAGATCCAGTACGTGTATTTCAAAACTATGCAACCTTGGATTTAATCAGCTCCGGGCGCGCAGAGATGGTCGTGGGAAGGGGCTCTTTTTCTGAGTCGTTCCCACTGTTTGGTTTTCAATTTGAAGATTATGATGCTCTTTTTAAGGAAAAACTAGAACTGCTCTTACAGATTCGGAAAGAAGAAGTAATCAGCTGGTCGGGAAGGTTTCGTGCCCCTTTGCAAAATCAAAGAATTACCCCGAGACCATGTCAGAAGAAAATTCCTGTTTGGCTGGGTGTTGGGGGAACACCCGCCTCCTTTGTCCGTGCGGGTCAACTTGGACTTCCCCTGATGGTGGCTATTATCGGTGGAGAAACCCACCGCTTCAGACCCTTGATTGACTTGTACCGAAAAGCGGGTCAGGAAGCAGGATTTGCTCCGGAGGAGTTAAAAGTTGGAATTCACTCCCTGGGTTATGTTGCGGAAACAAAAGACCAGGCGGTGGAGGAATACTATCCGGGTTACGCCTATAATTTTAGTAGAATTGGGAAAGAGCGCGGCTGGCCTCCTGTAACCTTTGAACGCTTTGCTGCACAAAACGGTCGAACAGGAGCCTTACTGGTAGGTGACCCCGAAGAGGTGGCCGAAAAGATTTTAGGACACAGTGCTGCACTCGGGGGAATCAATCGATTTACTTTCCAACTAGACAATGCCAATCTAACCCATCAGCAACTCAAAAATACCATGCAACTTATCGCAGAAAAGGTCAAACCCATCATCAATCAAGAATAAAGTATCCTCGCGGATCTAAAATTCTACAACTGAGAGTTGATCCAGTTTTCAATTTTCTCCTCCAATAAAACAAGAGGTAAACTTCCCGAGTTCAGAACTTGACTGTGAAACGCTCTTACATCAAATTGCGCTCCGAGTTTCTGTTCTGCTTTGGTTCTCAGGGTTCTGATTTTGATCTGACCCATTTTGTAAGACAGTGCTTGACCGGGAGTTGCCATATAGCGTTCAATTTCAGAAATGATAGAGGCCTCAGACTCGGCTTCATGGTCTAGCGAATATTGGATGGCTTGTTCTCGTGTCCATCCTTTGCTGTGCATTCCTGTATCTACCACCAAACGAATCGCACGATGCATTTCCATACTCAACATGCCAAAATATTGAATGGGATCGTCATAAAGACCTAATTCCTTCCCTAAAGATTCTGCATACAACGCCCATCCTTCTACAAAAACTCCCAAACTTTCGGGATGTAAAAATTTAGGCAACGCCTTATTTTCTTGTTGCAAAGACAACTGATAGTGATGTCCTGGAATGGCTTCGTGGAGAAATAGCGCTTCGTCAGCAAACTTGTTGTATTTAGAAACGTTGGGAATGGGTACATAAAAAATTCCGGGGCGTAAGGCGTCTTTTGTTCCGGGAACATATTCCGCACTGGCCGAAGCCTCACGAAAGGCTTCTGTTCTCCTGACTACAAAATCTGCTTTGGGCGTTAATTCAAAAACCTGATCGAACTTGTCAGTTATTTTTTCCTTTATTTGATTGAAATTTGCAATAACCTCTTGCGGATCTTGAAAAGGAATTTGTTCTGGACTGTTGCGAATGAATTCAAGAAACGCTTTGATGTCTCCTTTAAATCCAATTTGGTTCTTAGCCTCTTCCATTTCCACTAAAATACGCTCAACTTCTCGCTGCCCTAATTCATGGATTTCGTCTGCTGTTAGGTTGGTAGTCGTATGAAGCTTTATGAGGTAGTTGTACGTAGCTGCACCATTAGGTAAAGCACCAATACCTGAAGTTGTTCTACAAACAGGTAAATATTCCGCTACCAAAAACTGCTTGAGCTCGATGTATTTTGGTCTTAGTTTGGCTTCAATTACATTCTGGTACTCCCCCGCCAAACGATCCCGATCCGATTGGGATATTCCCTCTGGCATAGACTGTATGGGTCTGTAAAACAAGTGTTCCTCAACGGGTTTGGTGATAAATTCCTCCAGTTGAACAATCGTTTTTTCGGTCAAAACTTTAGGCAATACAATCCCTTTTGCCATCCCTTCCTTCATGTTGGCTATAGAGGTGTCTAAAAAGGCGATGTAATCATCCAGGCGCTTTAACCAATCTTCATAATCTTTGACTGTATTAAAAGGATGGACGCTTCCCCCTGCGCCTAATTGGGCAACATACAAATGCAAAGACTGGACTTGAATGAGTGGGGTCAACTCAAAACTCGGTAAATTATAAATTGGTGACGTAGTAATAACCAGCGGATTTTGAAGGCCTTCCAATTTTACCTCACAATCCCATTGCATTACCTTCATACTCAAAAGATCTGCCTGTGAAAGTTGCGCAGGATCGATTTGGGCTAAATGCTCTAAAAAAATGGAGTATTCCGCGATCAAGTCAGTCTGGTAGGCGTCAGAAATATAATTTGCGATGTACTCATTGTATTGAAAATTCCCCCCTTTTGTGGCTTCTATGGGATTGATACGATCTTTAAATTGATAGTACTCCTCAAAAATTGTAGCTAAGGTTTGTGATGCTGAAGTCCTTGACTGCTCTTGATTACAAGCGCTAAGTGACAGCATCAGAAAAAGAAGAGTTATGGTGTGTTTCATCTGTTACTATTTATTGTTTATAATTAATCCAAAGGCTGATAGGCATTGGTAATGGCTTTCAGTTGAGAGGGGTCTCGGGTCATTTCCCATCTGCCCAGGGAAACAGGAATATTCCCAATTCGGTTGAGCGTATCAAAAAAAGTTTTGATGGAAAAGTTCGCTTCGCTTTGTTTGGCGACTTCCATCATCATTTCTTCAATCAAATATTTCCCAGTGATGTAACTGGTTCCATAACCGGGTTGTCTCAAATACAAATGTTGTTCAAAGAGCAAGAGTTCTTTTTCAGTCTTCATCCAACCCCTGGGTGTATATTCGGAGTGAATTTTTCCAGCCTCTGCCATGGGCATCAAATTCGCGTGGGCATACAAAGAACCCAAACCCCGAGCCGCTCGTTGAGCAATGAGAATATAGACGATTTCTCTCGCTCTTGGATTTTTATCGTACAGCCCCGCATGCATAAACATTTCCTCTACTGCAGTGGCCAGTCCTTCATTTCGCGAATCGAAAATATTGTACAAAAGAGCTTTTTCTCGTATTGGATTTTGATGGGGTTCTAGCTCCATACGTTCCAATTCAAACCAATGATAAAAATGAGAGAAAAGAGGTTTTGGATCCAAATGCGCGGTGATCCAAAAAAAGTTTCGCGTCTCGGCAGGGATATAACTTCCCAAATGGGGCTCTAGCGCTGTGGAGAAATAGTCTTTTACCGTAACCATTTCATTTTGATCTAAAAATTCCAATAATTCCTCTGCTGCATTTTTTGCTAAGGTCCGATACGATTCGGGTGAATCTGCAGGACGTAACTCAGGCAGCGCTCTATTGCGATGTTCTTCCAATTTCAAAGAAGACCAGGCTCGAGCCAATTCTCGTTTTAACAACAAAACCTCATCTTCCCAGGTCAGTGGAACCAAATGCACATTTTGTTGGTACCAGGTGTAGTGCGCTTTTCCTATCCCGGAAGGACCGCTTTTTTTAGGAGCTTCTTTTTTAAGCCAGGAGACAAAAGCATCGGTTGAGGCTTTAGCGGCATTGATTTGAAGTACAAGTTTTTTGTCTTTTGCAACCCCCAGTTTCAAAAGTATTGCACTTAATAGTTGAGACTGATTTTCGATATCTCGAATTCCCGCAATCCATAAATCTTTAGCATT
>CAXGYE010000062.1:0-6985 GCA_964013865.1 uncultured Flavobacteriaceae bacterium | reverse complement strand
TCTTGCTTTTTTATTTGCCGATGAGGCATCCTCAGCCTCTCCAGCTCTAAAAAATCCATGTCCCGCTCCTTCATAAATAACTGTTTCAAAGGGCTGCTTGCTTTGTTCCATTGCGGTTTTACTCATAGCTATAGTAGCATTCACACGGTTGTCATTTCCTCCGTAAAATCCATAGACGGGAACCTGAATGTTTTTATAGGCTTCCGCTTCTTTTGGACCTGTTCCATAGCATACTATGGCGGTTTCTATGTCCGTGCTTTGGGTAGCAAATTGAAACGACTGACTGCCGCCCCAGCAAAACCCAATAACGACTACCTTGCCATTTGCTGCGGGAATTTTCTTGGCATAGTTTACCGTATTTTCCAAAATAGAACGAATGGAGGTGGGGTCCAGTTGATAAATTGCTGTACGCGCAGCATCTGAGTTTTCAAAAGCTGCAGTACCGCCTCCGTCAGGAGCAGTTTCAGAGAGAAAATCAGGAGCAAGGGCGATGTACCCCATTTCTGCAATTTGGTCTGCCATACCTCGCGCCCAATCGTTTAGCCCTCTGTTTTCGTGAATTAGAAGCACAACTGGAGTTTTTTCAGACACTTCGGGATATACCAAAAAGGCTTGAGTTTTAGATTCTTGATCCACACTTACCCATTCGTGATGCCTCGGAGACGATTCCAAGCGTTCCAAGGGGTTTTGGGACCAAGCAATACTGAAAAGAAAAAAACAAAGGTAAAAGGTAGTTTTCATAGGGAAAGTTTTAGTTAGGGTTGATTATTATTGAATAAAGGTAAAAGGATTATCCTTTTTTAAAACTCTTTTTAACACGATCTAGAGTTCTTTTGTTGTCTCGATCTTTGATGGTTTCGCGCTTGTCGTAGAGTTTCTTTCCTTTAGCTAGTGCAATTCGAAGTTTGGCAAAGCCTTTGTCATTGATGAACAGGCGTAAGGGAACAATGGTCAATCCACTGTTTTTTACCTCTTTATACAGTTTTTGGAGTTCTTTTTTGTTCAATAAAAGTTTACGTTGGGCTTTGGGACGGTGGTTAAAACGTGTACCAAAGGCGTATTCGTCAATGTTCATATTGACCGTAAAGAGTTCCCCACTTTCATTAAACTCACAAAAACTTTCAGCAATAGAAGCCTTGCTGTTCCGAAGCGATTTGATTTCCGTTCCGGTCAGGACTATACCCGCTGTGTATTCGTCGAGAAGCTCGTATTCAAAGCGTGCGCGTTTGTTCTGTATGTTTACCTTCTTTTGCACGCTGCAAAGATAGTATTAATCTGCGCTAGAGGCTTTATTGTTATTTTAAAAACAAAAGAAGCCCTTTTAAGGCTTCTTTTGTTAAATCGAATGATGTGGATTCATTAATTCAGTCAGATCTGAGAAATTGACAGATCGCAGGGCTTATGACTAGAGTTAATAAAAAACTTTTATTGTGTTTTTTTCTATTTTGTAAAACCGACGAGCCCAAGAAAATTATATGACCCTGCGCCACCAGAATCATTTACGCTTGTGTAGACATACTGGCTTTTATAGTCTAATCCAGTATCTGTAATTTCAAAAGTATTTAATGTAAAGGATTGAAAAGCCCCTGTGTTGTAGAGAAGCTTATTGTCTGGGGTGATGTACATGTCTTTTGTGTCTCCGGGAGGTGCTACATCCTCACGTTGTTCATAATTCAGTGGATTCGTTACGTTCCCTTCTGAATTTAATTCAAAAGGAGTAATTAGATTACCACCAAAGCTTGAAACATAGAGTCGGTCAGCAGAAGGGCTTAGTATTGTCCAACAAGCTTCGTCAATATCATCTAAAGCTCCTGTGTTAAAGTTTTGACTTTTGGTTACAGTAGCACCATCGTCAGAGAGAATAGTAAGGCTGTGATCTCGTTTAGTTGGGAGTAAATTAAAGTTTGAAGCGTGAATAATTGAATTGCTGTTTCTTGCCCAATTTATTCCAATAGTTCCAGCAATGCCCTCTTCTTCAAAAAAACGTTCTCCAGTGACACTCCCATTTTCAAAATCATAAACATAAACTCTGCTGGAGTGTTGTTCTTCCAAGGAGGTGATTTCAGTACCAAAAGCGCAACTCCCCATGTAGCAACTGCCAGTTTAGAGCCATCGTCACTAAAAGCAACAGTCGTAGGACCTCCGTTTTCTCTAACATAGGTATCAAGCTTTGATACCCAACTTAAATCTCCTGTGGTACTATTGAATTCAAAGAGTGTAATATTTCGTTCTTCGTCTGAAGCATCAGGTTGGGTTAAATCAAGTTCAAAGAAACCATCGTTAGGGTAACGTTCGATAGTTTCACCATCTTTTTGAACGTTTGGATTATTCCATTGATTTCCTATAACAATCCAATACTGATCTGCCTCTCCTGCTTTATTGGCAACGGCAATACTAACTGGACGACTACCTCCAGAAGTTACATTCTCTTTAAAATTGAGTTCTCCTGTTTCTCTGTTCAACTCAAAAACGGTAATCTCATTTCCTCCTGCGTTGACGGCCAACAAATAATTGTCAATGATTCTCAATGCTTCTTGAGAATCAAAATCTCCCCTCGCATCTCCTCCAGCTGCTGTATTTGCACCTCCAAGGCTGTTTGTGCTGTATGAAACTTCATTTGATAAGGCACCATCCTCATGCCGATCTAATTTTAAAATTTGATTAGTAGATTCTCCATTGATACTCGTGTAAAGATAGCCTACCACAACATTTGCGGGCTCAGTTACTTCTGGTTCGGGCGTCTCTATGACTTCTTCATCAGGTTCGTCAATGATTTGATCTTTTTTACAAGAGGTTAAAATGCCAAAAAATACAAGTGTGTAAATAATTTTTTTCATGGTATAAAGATTTGAATTAGATAGACCGAAAGTAGTCTGCTAAAAATCAATTAAGTCACCAAAAAAAGAGTTTAACTAATTATTGAGATAGAATTGTGATTCTATTATGTTAAAACGTGATAAAGTAATTTCGAGATTTTTATTACGGGAGTTGTGATAAACAGGTTAAACCGCTAATTCAACACAGCAGAGTGTAGGAATTCATCATTTACTATTAGTAAACACAAAACGATCTCCTAAATATTCAAGCAATACCAATTGCTCTCGAATGAGAGCACCAGACAGTAATTCTTTACTCAACGGATTTAAGATTTGCTGTTGCAGTACGCGTTTTACGGGGCGTCCTCCATATTGAGGATCAAAACCGAGATGTGCGAGTTGCGCTATCGCTTCCTCCGTTGCTGTAAGCATGATTTCTTGTTTGCTAAGTCGCTTTTGGATGCGTTCGAATTGCAAACGGACAATCTGTTCAATTTCTTTTCGGGTTAAAGGCGAAAAAAGGACGATATCATCAATTCGATTTAAAAACTCAGGACGCACTTGGATTTTGAGCAATTCCATTACTTTCTGCTTGGCCACTGTTTCAGCAGTCTCAAAAGCTTCGTTGGTTTCAAAGGCAGATTGGATTTCATGGCTTCCCAAGTTGCTGGTCATGATGATGATGCTGTTTTTAAAATCTGCTACTCGTCCTTTGTTGTCGGTCAGTCGACCTTCGTCCAATACTTGAAGTAAGAGATTGAAGGTATCGGGATGGGCTTTTTCAATTTCGTCTAAAAGCACTACAGAGTAGGGCTTTCGTCGGACCGCTTCAGTGAGTTGTCCTCCTTCTTCATAACCCACATAACCCGGGGGTGCACCAACCAAACGGCTGACAGCATGACGTTCTTGGTATTCACTCATATCGATACGAGTTAGATTTGTTTCCTCGTCAAAAAGTGCTTCGGCTAAGGCTTTAGCAAGTTCTGTTTTTCCAACCCCTGTCGTCCCTAAAAAGAGAAAACTTCCAATGGGGCGGTTTTGGTCCTGCAAGCCTGCACGGCTTCTGCGTACGGCATCACTTACAGCAAGCACTGCTTTTTCTTGACCCACCAGTCGCTTGTGAAGCTCTTTTTCTAAATGAAGTAGCTTGTCTTTATCCGATTGCAACATCTTACTGACGGGAATTCCCGTCCACTTAGCCACAACTTCAGCAATGTCGTCATAGGTAACCTCTTCTTTGATTAAGGCCTCCCCAGATTGGGACTGGGCGAGCTCTTTTTGAAGATTGTGCATTTTGGTTTCGGCTTCCTGGAGTTTTCCGTAACGGATTTCGGCTACCGTTCCATAATCTCCTTCGCGTTCAGCTCGATCTGCTTGTGCTTTTAACTCCTCAATATCCGTCTTGGTCTGCTGTACGGCATCTACCACTTCTTTCTCTTGACTCCACTGTGCAAAAAGGGTGTTGCGTTCTTCTTTGAGATCGCTCAGCTCTTTTTGGAGTTGTTTGATTTTTGCCTCGTCTTTTTCCCGCTTGATGGCGACCAATTCAATTTCAATCTGACGGATCTTACGGTCCAAACTGTCCAACTCCTCAGGTTTGGAATTGATTTCCATTCGCAGTTTGGAGGCGGCTTCGTCCATTAGGTCGATGGCCTTGTCGGGTAAAAAGCGGTTGCTGATGTAGCGGTGCGATAAGGACACCGCACCAATGAGGGCATCGTCTTTGATGCGAACTTTGTGATGGGTTTCGTATTTGTCTTTGATTCCTCTTAAAATGGAAAGGGCACTTTCCAAATCGGGTTCGTCCACCAATACTTTTTGGAAGCGACGTTCCAAGGCTTTGTCTTTTTCAAAATACTTTTGGTATTCATCTAGGGTAGTGGCACCTATGGCGCGCAGTTCTCCTCGGGCTAGAGCAGGTTTTAGTATGTTGGCAGCGTCCATAGCTCCTTCGCCTCCCCCTGCACCGACAAGGGTATGGATTTCGTCAATAAACAAAACCAAATCTCCGTCGCTGTGGGTCACTTCTTTAATGACACTTTTTAGGCGTTCTTCAAATTCCCCTTTGTATTTGGCTCCAGCAATCAAGGCACCCATGTCCAAAGCAAAGATTTGTTTGTCTTTTAAGTTCTCAGGTACATCTCCATCGATGATGCGATGTGCCAATCCTTCTGCGATCGCCGTTTTCCCCGTTCCGGGTTCCCCCACCAGTATGGGGTTGTTTTTGGTTCGACGGCTTAGGATTTGCAGTAAACGTCGGATTTCCTCATCACGACCAATTACGGGATCTAGTTTTCCTTCTTTGGCAAGTCCGTTAAGATTTTTTGCATATTTTTCTAAAGCGTTGTAGTTTTCTTCTGCAGAAGCAGAAGTCACTTTTTCCCCTTTGCGGAGCTCCTTTAGAGCGTCTTGAAGCTTCTTTTTAGTAATTCCCTGGTCTGAGAGCATTTTGGAAAGGGTACCGTTGGATTCAAAAAGCGCTTGCAACAGATGTTCTGTAGCCACGTATTCATCTTGTTGCTTTTTGGCAAGCGCAATGGCATTCATAAGTGTCTGTGATGCTTTTTGTGACAAGACTTGAGCACCTCCTTCTACTTTAGAAAAGCGCTTTAAAGCACTTTCGTTCATTTGTTTTAAAAGGGGGAGTTGCACTTGCAATTTATTGAAGATAAAAGGCAAAACGGTATCGTCTACTTCTAGGAGTCCATAAAATAAATGCTCGTTTTCGATTTGTGGATGCCCTTTTTCAAACGCATATTGCTGGGCTGCCTGAACGGCTTCTTGGGTTTTTAAGGTAAGATGATTCAAATTCATAGCAATTTTTTGTTCTGCTCTTGCAAAGGCTGTTCCAATTTAATTTTGCTGTCCTTTTGACAGCTAAATCCCTAGAAATCAAGACAAAATGACAATTCGAATGAGACTTTCTTAATGATTTGACGTCTTGAATTCCCTTCTGATCGTCTCTGTTAATTACTGTTGAATAAATCTTTTGAATTTGAAGAAATAGTTTCGATTTAGGTGAGTGAAATGCTTAATTTTACGCTTTAAAAATTTCTCATGCAGCGCGATACGACGATATTTAATTTGATAGAGCAAGAAACGGAGCGACAGTCCAATGGAATGGAATTGATTGCTTCCGAAAATTTCACCAGCCCCGCCGTGATGGAGGCCTGCGGATCTGTACTGACCAACAAATACGCAGAAGGCTATCCTGGAAAACGATATTACGGAGGTTGTGAAGTCGTTGATGAAGTGGAGGTTTTGGCCATTGAACGAGCGAAAAGCTTGTTTGGTGCGGCCTATGCCAACGTGCAGCCTCATTCAGGTTCTCAGGCCAATACGGCTGTATTCCATGCTTTTTTAAAACCTGGGGACAAGATTTTAGGCTTTGACCTAGCGCATGGGGGACATTTGACTCATGGCTCGCCAGTCAATTTTTCAGGGCGTTTGTACAAAGCTCATTTCTATGGTGTAGAAAAAGAAACGGGACTTTTGGATTACGAAAATATCCGGACTATTGCCAAAGAAGTACAACCTCAAATGCTTATCGCAGGGGCATCTGCTTATTCTAGAGACATCGACTTTGCCAAATTTCGAGAAATTGCAGATGAAGTCGGAGCGTTTCTCTTGGCAGACATTTCCCACCCCTCTGGAATGATTGCTTCAGGACTCCATAGCAACCCTATCCCATACTGCCACGTTGTGACCACCACAACCCACAAAACCTTAAGAGGCCCACGTGGAGGACTGATCTTGATGGGGGAGGACTTTGATAATCCTTTTGGTTTGACTTTTAAAAATGGAAATCCCCAAAAGATGTCACATCTATTGAACATGGCCGTTTTCCCAGGAAACCAAGGAGGGCCCTTGATGCATATCATTGCAGCAAAGGCCATTGCCTTTGAAGAAGCGCTACAACCTAGTTTTAAAGCCTATATGGAGCAGGTGCGGAAAAATGCACAAGCTCTGGCCGCAGCTTTTGTAGCAAAGGACTACCATCTGATTTCTGGGGGAACAGACAACCACTTAATGTTGATCGACCTGCGCAACAAAAACATTACGGGGAAAGACGCAGAACTCGCTTTGGTTAAAGCAGAAATCACAGCCAACAAAAACATGGTTCCTTTTGACGACAAATCCCCCTTTGTGACTTCGGGTATCCGCATAGG